>JBBSDC010000011.1:0-50818 GCA_038249705.1 Bacteroidales bacterium
CCAGGTGTTAGAAAAATTACCGTCGGCGATCCACACCCTACTTCATAGTCATCAATAAACAGTTGCCCTCCGAATGAATTGAACAGAAGCAAGGTAAACCAGGGATGCGGATTACTGAAATCGTACCCGGTTAAAAAGTCCGCCAGTGGCTGGACTGCAAAATATGCGTTCGTTTCTGATTGAAAATAAGTATGTTTCATGCGCTATATAAGTTAAAGGTATTGATGAGCCGACAAAAAAAATTAAAATCTGAAGAAATTTGTCAAACAACAAATTTATTAAATTTATGCAGTTTTTCTATTAAGATATAATCGATTTTATATCCGGTGTTTTTGGCGGGTAAGCAAACAGCTATTCCCGGTTTGCATATCTGGAGTATATATTTCAGAATCGAAACTCCATCTCCTTCACAAGCCGGGAATTGCTATACTGAGCGAAAACTTGCTTACTTCTTTTTACAGGCATCGGTGCATTCATGTCCTTTTTCACCATGCGCATATGATCCGGTAAAGGTGTTGCTGGGACTTTAACTTTTAATATAGCCGGGGTGCGACTTCGAGTCGCGCTCCAACTATAATAAAAAACCTGACAGGTTTCTAATACCTGTCAGGTTTTTCGTTTTTACGAATACGTTTTACTCCTCAGCCTCCAATTCTTCATTCTGCCTTTCCCTATGCAAATTCCTTGTAAGTATCATTATCACCGAAAGCATTACCGCCATTCCTATTGAACCGAACAACAGGGAATACAATTGGAGTTGAAGCAAAGTATAGAAATAGGAATACAGCATAAACAGTATCAACCCTACGATAATTCCATACTTCCGGTTAGCAAAAATAGCACCGGCATACAACATTACCATCAATGTAACCACCACGGCCGAAATGCCATAAGCCAGGTCGAACAACAGGTATTCGGCCAACGAAAGCAGCAGCAGGTAGAAGAGCATGATGGCAAATCCAACTATCAGGTACTGAAGCGGATGCACATATTTTTTACGCAGTAATTCAAAGAAAAAGAAAGTCGCGAACGTTAGAATTACAAACAGAACCCCATATTTGGCTGCCCGTGTTGTGCGCTGGTACTGATCAACAGGCATAATCAGGTTTACACCAAATGCACCAACGGCATTATCGGGAGCAATCCGGTCATTGTCGAACATTCGGTTTGGCATCTCATCATCATTATTGTTAGTTATAAAATTATCAAATCCAAACTGTCCGTAATTACGGTTCAGCTCAAGTATTTTCCATTTGGCCGTAAAACCATCTTTTGTAACCGATTTATCCAGAGGAATAAAGGCTCCTTCAAATGACGGGTTAGCCCATGAAGATGTGAGGTTTACATTCATTTCGGAAGCAAATGGCAGGAACGACAACAGCCTGCTTCCATTTAACTGAAGTTTGAAATTGAATTTATTTTCTACTGACGGATCAATTGCAACAGGATAACTAACTCCGCCCTGGATAATATCATGAATTGGCACACCAGGCTGCATTCGAAAAACCGAATCGTTCCAGGCCAGGTCAATGTTTTCTTTCACTCCTTTCATATCGGATATACCAAAAGTAACATACGCTTTATCCCATTTAATATCAGAGGGTTGCACATTGAGTCCTTTGGGATTCAATGGTTTGAAATTGCCTTGCACTGCCAGGTTGGTCGAATAAAGAACAACCTCGTAAATGCTCCGGTATCGGATTACAGGAACCACATCACCCGAAACTGAAAGATTTTCAGGTAAAAAATGAAGAAAACGTGTCGTTGATTCAACCGTTCCGTTAGCTAATGATTTGTAAGTTATTACAGGAACACTTACAACGGGTCCGGCAAGTACCTGCCTGTCGCCCCAGGTTCGCCAGATCTCCGAAATGGCTTCGTTGCGTGTGGTTTCGCGCTCGCGGATAAGCGATTGCACCATTTCGGATGGGATAAGAAGAATAAGTACAAAAATGCCTATAACCAAAAGTTTCAGGCTGATAGAATTTCGTGCCCATTGATTGATTTTACCGAATGTGGAAGTGTTTGTCATATGACTTTGGATTTAGTTTTGAATGAAACGTATCCGGCTAAGCTATATTACTTCCCTGACGCTTATGATACGTTGTTTTAACAATTCTTAACCATGCAAATGGTATTCGTAAAAATGCTTAAAAATTGATAGTGATTCCCGCTGTTTATATTCAATCGACAGTATTTTTTCTTTCGGATATTTTACTGAATATAGCAATAACTGATCAATCAAGGATGTTAATTGTTAAATTTGCACTCTATTTATATTATTATGCGACGTCACGTTGATTTCCTGGTTATCGGAACGGGTATTGCCGGACTCAGTTTTGCTTTAAAAGCAGCTAAGTTTGGAAAAGTTTGTATTGTAGCCAAAACCAAGGCAGAAGAAACTGCCACAAAATATGCTCAAGGTGGCATTGCTGCTGTGATGTACACCCCTGATACTTACGAAAAACATATTCAGGACACACTTATTGCCGGTGATGACCTTAATGATGAAAAAGCAGTACGGATAACCATTACCGAAGCTCCCGAAAGAATAAAAGAATTGATAGATCTGGGTGTAAATTTCGATAAAAACGCTACAGGTCAATACGATCTTGCCAAAGAAGGCGGGCATTCCGAATTCAGAGTTTTACATCACAAAGACCAGACCGGTTTAGAGATTGAGGAAACACTTCTTGAAAGAGCCCGCGAAGATAAAAATATCGAAATACTCGAAAATCATTTCACTATTGAAATCATTACTCAGCACCACCTGGGGGAATATGTTAACCGCCGTACACCGGATATTACATGTTATGGTGCTTACGTACTTGATGTTAAGAATAACAGCATTGATACCATTCTTGCCAGAATAACGCTTATGGCAACCGGTGGTGCCGGAAATGTGTATGCAACCACTACAAATCCACCAATTGCAACCGGAGATGGAATTGCTATGGTTTACCGTGCAAAGGGTACCATCGAAAAAATGGAATTCATTCAGTTTCATCCCACATCTTTGTACAATCCTACCGAAAAACCCTCGTTCCTTATCACTGAAGCATTGCGTGGTTTCGGAGGAATACTGAAAGACATCAAAGGCAAGGAGTTTATGAAGAAATACGATACGCGGCTTTCACTTGCACCCCGCGATATTGTTGCCCGTGCTATCGATAATGAATTGAAAATAAGCGGCGAAGACCATATGTTCCTCGACTGCCGCCATCTCAACCGTAATGAGCTGATAAATCATTTCCCGGCAATTTATGCCAAATGCCTGAGCATAGGTGTGGATATGACCAAAGAGATGATTCCTATTGTACCTGCTGCGCATTATACCTGCGGAGGAATAAAAGTAGATGAATGGGGCCAGAGTTCGATACTAAACCTGTATGCTTCGGGCGAATGTTCGTCGACAGGCCTGCATGGTGCTAACCGGCTGGCAAGCAACTCATTGCTCGAATCGCTGGTATACTCGCACCGCGCTTGCATTCATGCTTCGCAAAAATTAAAGGATATCGAATACTGCAACGAAATCCCCGACTGGAATGCCGAAGGTACCGTAATGAACGAGGAAATGGTACTTATTACGCAGACCATGAGAGAACTCCAGGGAATTATGACCAATTACGTGGGCATTGTTCGTTCAAACCTGCGTTTGAAGCGCGCCGCCGACCGATTGAATATCCTGGAACGTGAAACCGAAGACCTGTATAAACGATCAGTACTAATTGATAAAATCTGCGAAGTCCGTAACCTGATTAAAGTAGCTACTTTAATAATAAAAATGGCTATTGAACGAAAAGAAAGCCGCGGACTGCATTTCTCTATCGACTACCCAAAAACCAGTGATCAGGCTATTCACTCTTTTAGTCCTGAGGACTGAAAGGAAGGCGCGATTGTGGATGTACGATTGACTAATTGGCTACTAATGCTGTGATTCAGAGTTAAAAACATGTCAATCGTAAATCATTCATAAATCATAAGTCATAAATCTTCATTCGTAAATCTTCAATCAAAAATCGTAAATCCTTCAAAAGATGCCTCTCATTTATCCCATAAAAGGAATATCCCCAACTATAGGTAAAAACACATTTATTGCTGAAAACGCAACAATTGTAGGCGATGTAGTAATGGGCAACAATTGCAGCGTATGGTTTAATACTGTAATCCGGGGCGATGTTCATTCCATCCGTATCGGTAATAATGTGAATATTCAGGATGGTGCTATTATTCATTGTACATACCAAAAATCGCCTGTTAACATTGGAAACAACGTCTCCATAGCCCATGCGGCCATTGTACACGGATGCACAATCCACGACAATGTGCTTATCGGAATGGGAGCCATTGTAATGGATGGAGTTGTTGTTGAAAGCAACTGTATAATTGCTGCCGGAGCTGTAGTTTCGCAAAACACACTGGTTGAATCCGGTAGCGTATATGCGGGCATACCTGCAAAGAAAATCAAATCAATCGACCCACATTTACTCGAAGGTCAGGTTAACCGGATTTCGAAAAGCTATACCATGTATGCCAGCTGGCACGATGACACAATTGTTCCGGTTGGGGAATAGATAGTTCTTAATGGTCAGTTACATAGCACGATTCCCGATTTCATTAAACTACTTTCCGCCCTACTATTTTCGTTTAGCCTTTTTCCATTAACCATTTACCACTCCATACTGTCACATTGTCGCAAATAAACAATTGGCAGGAAATTTGTGTTATTACTGTAAATCAAAAAAAGAAAAACAATGTCAATCATAGTTATTTTTATTGGCTTCATGATCCTAAGCCTGATCGTAAGTCAGGTATTGAAATCGAAATTCAAAAAGTACTCAGCCATTCCCATCGGAAACGGTTATACGGGTAAGGATATAGCTGAGAAAATGCTTCGCGATAAAGGTATTTCGGATGTTAAAGTGGTATCTGTTGAGGGACAGCTTACTGATCATTACAACCCACAGACTAAAACTGTGAACCTGAGCCAGGATGTGTATTACAAATCGAGTATTTCAGCCGCCGCTGTAGCTGCTCACGAGTGCGGACATGCGGTGCAACATGCCGAAGCTTATGCGTTTCTGAAAATGCGCAGTGCAATGGTTCCAGCTGTTAGTTTTGCTTCCAGATATATGCAATGGGTTTTACTGGCAGGCATTTTAATGGTAAACACTTTTCCGCAACTGTTACTTGTCGGTATTATTTTGTTTGCTGCTACAACCCTTTTCAGTTTTGTAACCTTACCTGTTGAAATAGATGCCAGCCGCCGTGCTCTGCTTTGGTTAAATGATAGTGGAATTACCACTTACGAATCACATCCTAAAGCACAGGATGCGCTTAAATGGGCCGCTTATACCTATGTTGTTGCAGCATTGTCTTCATTGGCCACTCTGCTTTATTACATTATGATTTTTACTGGACGCAGAAATTAAATTTCAGCCACATTAATTTAAAAAGCCGGAAACAGAAGTTTGTTACCGGCTTTTTTTTATTCTGGTTCTGCGAAATTCTATTTCCCGATTTTTAAACCTGCGCCAATTTTTATATCTAATGTGTGATATCCACTGCCGAAATAGGTATCCATCAGGTTGTAGCTACCTTTCAAATCCAAAAACACTTTATCATTTATCCACCACGAAACTCCGGCCTGTGGAGCCAGATAATAACCGAACTCTGTTTCGATGGTAGTTCGCTCATCAAAAGCGCTATAGCCACGCATATGTTCCATAATTAAACCAGTACTAAGTCCGACAAAAGGCCGCACCCTTCCATTCCCAAAATACTTCCTTACAGTTGGTGCCAGCTGAAGCCTGTAATCCGTACCTTTCTGCAAATAAGCCTCAGCACCATTCTGATAATTCACCTTATAATGGGTAAAGCCATTATCCATCTCAATTCCTATGGCCAGATTTTTACGTACCAGGTACATTGCATAAGGATTGAAACTCCAGGTTAAAAAGCGGCTTGAAGAGGATCTACCTCCAATACTAAAATTCCCGTTTACACCACCCATCCAATTTCCCTTTTCCAATTGAGCTATTGAAGGAATAGTGATAAGAGCCAGAAAGACAAAAGAAAGAAATAGTTTTTTCATACTAAAATTTTTAAGTTATTTAAAATTGGAAATTGATAATACAATATTAATATTGTCTGTTCTTGAAATTGTTAAACAAATGTTAATTAAACAGAACAGATGTTAAAGCAACCAATCTATTATAACCCGCTGATTCACAATAATTATAGATTTATATGGTTGTAGTTTAAGACTTGTGTGTTATGCTTATGCTTTCTTATTGGTCGAGTGCCTTTGCAGCTAATAATAAATAGCCGCAAAATCTCGAAGCCACAAAGCATCACTCATTTAGAACAACAATGCACTATAAACCTGAGCCATTCATATTCTGTTGCTGAATAAAACAAAAAACTCCGGACAGAGCCGGAGTTAAATTCAATGGGTAAAGGAGTATTATTATTGAACAATACCAAGTTTTTTCTTAACAAGCGGCATCACATCTTCGCCACCTTCCGAATAAAGAAGAATATCTTCAACGGCATTCATGATATAAGCAAAACTGCCCTCTTTTGCAACTTCTTTAATAGCAGCACGTGCTTTTGTAACAAAAGGAGTAATAAGTTCAGTTTGTTTTGCCTGAATATCCTGTTGAGCTACTTGCTGAAAAGATTCTATACGACCCTGAAGATCCGTAATTTCTTTTTCTTTGGTAGCTTTAATTATACTGGATAAACCAGTTGAATTCTTTTGGTAATCGGTAATTTTCATTTCCAGTTCAGTATTCATGGTCTGTAATTCGCCTTGTAGCGATTGAACATAACTTTCCATAACACCTTTTACAGTATCCTGACCGGGCATCATTTCCAATAATTTTCCAAAGTCAACATGTCCTATTTTTGTGGCTTTCTGAGCATTGGTGGTTGCTGCAACGGCAATAAGTACTACAATTGCTAAAACTTTTACGAGATTCTTCATCATTTTAAGTATAGGGATTAATTGTTTTCAAATTAAATAAGGCGCAAAGGTAAAAAAAAGGCGATACCTAAAACACCTGCAGGCTATTTTTTACCTTTGGTTGTTTGCTGAGGCTTATATGTATAGCCCAGTTTATCAAGGACCTGTTCACTTATATCGTATTTCGGATTTGTATAAATAAGGGTTGCATTCCCTGCTTTATCAAAAACTGTAGCATAGTTTTCGGCCGAAGCAATTTCTTCAATTGCATTATACACTTTTTCCTGAATTGGTTTAATAAGTTCCTGGCGCTTTTTAAAAAGGTCACCATCTTTACCAAAACGCTTTTTTTGTAAATCTTTCCCTTCTTTTTCCTTCTTCACAATTTCTTCTTCACGTTTCTTTTTCATGTCCTCGGGAAGTAATATAGCTTCGTTTTGGAAGTTTTTGTACATTTTATCAATTTCGGCAAATTTAACTTCTATTTCTTTTTGCCATTGAACTGACAGTTCGTCAAGCTGTGCCTGTGCATCAGCATATTCGGGCACATTATCGAGGATGTAGTCAGTATTCACATAAGCGTATTTCTGAGCTGAAACACCAGTGCCCATTGCGAAAAAGATGGCGGCTATTAAAACTATTTTTTTCATATTATAAACTCCTTTTGAGGTTAAATGAGTAGTTATTATTAGGAGAGATCAAAAAACCTGCCAAACCAATTAATCGATGGATGAATTAATTGAAAAGTGGAACTGGCCTTTGTTTGCCTGCGGAGAACCAGGAATATTATCAAATCCGTAACCCCAGTCGAGACCTAACAATCCGAACATAGGCAGGAACACTCTTACGCCAACACCGGCTGATCTGCGTACATCAAAAGGATTGAATTCGTTGAATTGCATCCAGTCGTTACCGGCTTCGACAAACAACAGTCCGAAAATGGTTGAATTAGGGTTGAGTGATAATGGATAACGTAACTCCAGTGTGCTTTTATTATAAATTATACCTCCGGGAGGCCTGGGAGTACCAAATAAAGGTGTAAGACTTTCGTTTGTATATCCTCTGAAACCAACAAGTTGCCGGCCATCAATAGCTGAATATCCTGACATTCCATCACCGCCCATAAAGTAGCGGTTAAAAGGAGTTACTTGTATTTCGTTGCTATACCTGCCTAAAAATCCGACTTTTGCGCGTGCCATAAGAACCAGGTCGCCGACTATTTGCTGATAAAAAGCACCGCTCATTTTCCATTGATGGAACTCAATCATACGGTATTTATCTTCGGCTGATTTGGCGTTAAACCAATCAGGAGAAATGAGTGAATAAGGGGGTGTAAGTTCGAGCGATACATTAAACTCTGAACCTGCTCTTGGGTATATAGGTGCATCTGTTGAGTAACGTCCTAAACCAATCGTGTACGAATAACTCTGGTACAATCCATCCTCAGGCTTGCCAAAAAGATAGTAGTTATCGAGTTTGTAATGTTGCAAACTAATTGTCTGCGAAAGGTTAAAATAGTTGTCGGGCCATTGGAGCCTCCTGCTGAACACAAAACTTAAACCAGTAATATTGTAGGCATAATAAGCCGTATTGTTCTTCGGAAAACCGTTATTGAATGCTGAAATATACGTAGAAACGCTTAACTGGTTAGGTTTCTTGCCTCCTAACCAAGGCTCGGTAAACGAAGCACTTGCACTCACATATCCTTTTCCGTATGACTGAAGACGCAACGAAAGTTTCTGTCCATCGCCGGATGGAATAGGTTTCCATGCATTTTTTTCGAAGAAATTCTTAGCTGAGAAGTTATTGAATGATACACCTAAAGTGCCAATAAGTCTGCCATAACCCCATCCACCTGAAAGTTCCAGCTGATCGGAAGAAGTTTCCTCAACCTTATAACCTATATCAACTGTTCCGTTAGCCGGATCAATATTAGGTGTTTGTATATCAATTTTTTCCTGATCGAAATATTTTAGTTGTGTAAGCGAAGTACGGCTACGTAAAATATCCGAACGGCTGAACAACTGACCCGGCCTCGAATACAATTCTCTCATTATCACATTGTCGTTGGTACGTGTATTACCACCTACCTTAACCCGGTTCACTTTCATTTGACGACCTTCGCGAATACGGATCTGAAGATCAATTGAATCGTTTTCAGCCCTGAGTTCGATGGGTTCAATGGTACAGGTAAGGTAACCATCGTCAACAAACAAACTCATTAAATCAATACCGTTAGGATTAAACTGAAGAGCTGCATCGAGCTGATCCTGATTATAAATATCACCTTTGCGGATACCCAGCAACAGCGCAAGTTCAGTAGAAGTAAACTTGGTATTTCCAACAAATGAAATATTGCGGTAATAGTATTTCCGGCCTTCATATACTGTAAGATCAATAGCTATGCTGTTGGGGCCGGTTTTGTACAGTGAATCTTTGAGAAGTGTAGCATCACGATACCCATTCTCATAATACTTGCTTATGATCGCCAGTTTATCTTCTTCAAAATCGCTCTCGATATACTTTGAGGCTTTAAAAATCCTGAATTTCAGGTTCTCACCAACCACTTCCTGAATGTATGAGGAATAACCCTCCATATCGCCGGCGAACAAATGATCAAAAAAGCCAAACAGGGTTTCGTTAAGCGCGAACAGTGCGCGGTAGGATCCTTTTTCCTTGGTCTTTTTTAAGGCTGTTTTCAATGTAAGTTCACTTACATTTTTATTGCCAATTATATTTACCTTTTCGATTTTAACTTTTCCGCCTTTATCAACATCAATATTAAGTGCAACATTATTCAGCAAAAGTGTATCCTTGATCTGCGTAATTTTTATATCGGCATTAAAATAACCTTTCCCTATGTAATGTTTAGCTATTGTATTGCGAACCCTTGTTAGAAGGTTATCAGTAACAACGTCGCCTTTAGCAATTTTTATTTTATCACGCAGGTCTTCGGCTTCTCCTTTGCGGATACCGCTAAAACTGAAACGGGAAAGCCTGGGTCTTTCGGTAAGTCGTAAATCAAGAAATATCTGTCCATCCTGAACGCGTGTTGCAACAATTTTAACATCTTCAAAAAGACCTTGTTGCCAGAGTTTATCCATGGCAGAGCGAATTTTTTCGCCCGGGATATCAATTTTTTCACCTACCTGCAAACCTGATAATGAAATCAGGACAGAGCTGTTAAGATATTGAACGCCGGTAACAGTTATACCTCCAATAGTATATTTCTGCGGGACGGCATAGTTGATATCGGGAATCTCATCACCTATCGAAATCTGCGCCACAACTGGCATGGTGAGGATTGAAATTAAAAATGATAGTAAAGTAAAGCGCTTCAGAGTCATCCTTTGCAATTTATAATTTGTTCACTCGTTTTGCCAAATCGCCTCTCGCGATGCTGGAAATCAATAATAGCTTCGTAAAGATCATTTTTACGAAAATCGGGCCACAGCTTCGGCGAAAAATACAGCTCGGTATAAGCTGTTTGCCACATCAGGAAGTTACTAATCCTGTATTCGCCGCTGGTGCGTATTAAAAGTTCCGGATCAGGAAGATCAGGAGCATTCATATTTTCTGCAACTGTTTTTTCATTAATCTGCGAAGGATCAAGCTTACCTGCTTTAACAAGCTCAGCAATTTTTTTCATAGCATCCACTATTTCCCATCTTCCGCTGTAACTAAGGGCAAGAAACAAGTCCATACGCGAATTTCCTGCAGTATCGTCCATTGCTTTCTTAAGCTCTTTGCGAACATGTGGGTCAAGGCAGTGAATATCCCCTATAACCCTAAGCCTGATTTGATTATCATTTAATGTTTTAACTTCATTACTTATAGTCACAACCAAAAGCTGCATCAATGCATCAACTTCTTCTTTGGGGCGCTTCCAGTTTTCAGTTGAGAAGGCGTACATCGTAAGGTACTTTATGCCAAGTTCAGCAGCAGCTTCAGCTGTTTCACGTACAGATTGTACCCCGTTATTGTGACCAAAAACACGTTGTTCGCCACGTTGCCGGGCCCATCTCCCATTCCCATCCATTATGATAGCAATATGTTTTGGCAGACTGGTTTTATCAATAGTGTCGATCAAATTTCCGTTCTCCATCATTTCCGACAAATTTAGGCTTTTGTGCTTTACAGCATCAGTCCCTATTGTTAATTATTCTTAATGTATATGATGCAGGCAATAAAAGCCGTAACTTATTAATAGCCTTGCCGTTGGTGGTCGAGACAACGTTCTTTACTTAACATCTTTATTTTAAATGTTACTGATACTCCGGCAAAGGAATACCAATCATTATTTCGGGAATTTCCGCGCTGCATACCTGCATTGTGCGTAAGCATCGGATCCGATGCTAATTCATTGATCGTTGCTGTAGCAGGGTTTTGTCCTGCCAGATCAATATAGTACGTCTGGCTTACATCGTCGATATAATCGGTTGTTGTAAGACGCATTCCCCATTCGGCACCAACACCTATAAGTTTGCTTACACTATATTTGACCCCTAAGCCAAAAGGCATGCTGAAAGCGTAAAGATTATAAGGACTACTTTGCCCTTCGGTGAGCAGCGGCTGCAATTCGACAGTAGAGCCCGATACATCAGCCAGGGTCGATGGATTGGTAATGGTACCATAGGGTTTGAAGAAAAATACCGAAGCGCCGCCAAATAAGTATGGCGTAATGGAATGCATTTTGCTGCCTATAAAATACTCGAAAAAGTTTATTTCGAGCTGTATTCCGGCTTCAGTAATGTCCGATTCGAAATTCAAATTACGTTCAGGGTTTGCTTTGCTTACAGCATCATCACCGGCAACTTTGCCTTTGATACCATGAACCCTGAGTGAAACCCGTGAATTGAAATTCTGGCGGTACAATATCCCAAAAGCCGGTTTCGACATACGAAACGGCAAGGATGGATTGAGGTCGCCAACGTAATAAGTTACTCCACCCAAAATCCCCAAATCGCCCGATTGCTGGGCAAAAGATGAAGATGATACAATCACCAGAAATACAATGAAAACACAGATTTTTTTCATAATTTTTGAAGCGTGCAAAGGTAATACTATTATTGATACAGAGCGCATAGTAAAGCATTTTGGTTAAGGATGATTCTGGAATTGAAACTGGAATTTGCCAACAACGTGTTGCGAGAGCCTGATCAAAATCAAATTATTTTTTCTCACTGCACCATTTTATGTCAGTTTTGAACCCTTGATGATACAATTAAATACACTATCAAATTTTTTAACAGATTCCGGTAAACCGGCGGGTTAATACACAAGTTTACAGCGGTTTTACACCATAACAGTTCAGCAATTAAAGGAAGATTGCAGGGAAATTAATTCGAAAAAAGGCTATAATCTACTACAAAGGCTAATTCCTTATGTCCGACCCCCAGTTAAGTTTAGCTCGAATAGTCGAGAAAAAGTTTTCGTTCAATCGCTGCACCAGGTTCACATGGAATCCGGCTTTCCCTACAACTAACTCATGATCAGGAGTAATAATGGCCGATTGAGAATCAAGGCCTACTAAAGCCTGATGATCGCGACTATCAACCCTGATACGTATCAGGCTGCTGTCAGGAATAACGACAGGGCGTACGGATAAATTGTGTGGGGCTATAGGAGTGATAACAAAATTGCTGGAGTCGGGAGTTAGAATCGGACCTCCGCAACTCAGCGAATAAGCTGTGGAACCGGTTGGAGTTGCAATTATAAGTCCATCGGCCCAATAGGATAGTAAAAGCTGATCGTTAACCCATACATGAACTACTACCATTGATGAGTTTTCCTTTTTATTAATTGATAATTCGTTAAAAGCATAGTTAAAATCACTGAAAAGGGTTGTAGGTGAATTCAGGCTGATAAGTGTGCGTTTATCAATCCGGTAACGATGATCTACTATTTCTTCAACGGCAGTTATGATTTCGGTTTTGGGTATGCTCGATAGGAAACCCATTCTCCCCAGGTTGATACCTGCAATAGGGATTCCCGAATCGCGCACCAGCTGCACCGAATGGAGCATGGTACCATCACCACCTACCGAAAAAAGCATATCGGCCTGACCATTCAGATCAGCATGATCATTAAAAAGAGTTACTGGGTGATTAAATACAACTTTATCTTTTAACAAAACGTAAAAAGGTTTCCATATCAGGAGTTTGCAGCCCCTGTTTTCGAGCGACTCAATTAATATACACAGGTAATCAAGGTGTTCGGTGTTAAAAGCTTTTCCGAATAATGCAATTTTCACGTTGTGCGGTTTTTAATTGTTTGTAGTTGTTTCTGCTTCGCTTAAAATCAGTATCAATCTTTTTCAGATACCTGCAATAAAGTGTATAAAGATACCACTTTTGCCCAATTTGTTTACAGCATACTCAACCCTTACTACTTTATCATAATAGGTTACCATGTCGATACCAATCCCAGTACCTGCAAGCAATGAATGAGGGAGCAAGTTAGTATCATGATCGGTGCGTTGCGGCTGCCAAACATAAGCGCCATCAGCAAAAGCAGTTAGATACAGGGCATAATGAATTTTCCCGAATTTAGGTGCAGGGATAAAACCGATAGAATGCGCCCTTTCGGGAACCAGGGCAAATTTAATATTTGAACGAAACAAAGCGAAGTGTTTTCCATCAATCACATTGTATTCGTAACCCCGCACATAATCGCGGCTATAGCCTAAAGCTTCGATCAGAAAATACGGTTGCCATGCTGATGATGATACCTTTCCGATAAATGAAACACCTGTATACCAACGTTTTGCCAATTTCGAATACAAACGGGTGGTAGTTTTGGCCCAGTCAGTGTTTACCGGATGTTCGAAACCAAAACCTAATCCCGACTTATTCAGCTCAACATCCACATACCATCCTTTTAACGGATAGTATTTTATATCGCGGCGATCCACTTTAAACTTATAGTAAATACTCAGGTAATGAAGTTCATCAGTATCTTTATAACTATAATCAGGATTGAGCCGGAGCAGTGAGTCGGAAAATGAAAATGAATTCAAACCTGCAAACAGTTGATGTGTGACAAAAATATTATTCCTGAATGTTCCGTTTATCAAAATATATTTCTCTTCTGTTAATCCATCGGGGTCAAAAGCAAACACAAGTATATCGTTTGTCGTAATATACCCGACTTCGCGGTTTCGAGTATATCCGGCGCTGAATCCCATCCCAAAGCGTTTCTTTTTATCAATATATGGATTTTGGTAAGCCAGGCTGAATTTACGGTTTTTGCCAAGTTGAAAAACGGTATTAAATTCGTCCATACGACCGGTAAAATTATCCCACTTCAGGTCGATACCGTAATTGATACGTGTAAAATCGCGGGTCAGCCACCAGGCATTGAAATTTCTGTCAGTAAGTTGGAGCACAGGTACTGGCCAGATATACCATCGTTCGAGTAGCGTAAGTGTAACATTAACAATCCGTGTTCCTCCGGATTCACTTACCGATACCGTATCAACAGTTACAAAATTGAAAAGGGATGTATTTAAGAGATTGAGCCTCGACTGGTTAACAAGCTTTGCGAATTCATCAGCCTGAAGTGTATCGCCAGATGCAATAAGTAACTCGCGGAAAATAATATTGTTAAGGGTCTTCTTATTTCCTGAAACCACGACTGAGTCAACTTTTACGCTTTGAGAAGTCGGCTTATTTTGTGCTGAAACATGAAATAATGCAATAAACAACAGAAGATATAGCACCAGGATGCGGATTGATCTAGCTGAAGGTTTTGGTTCAGGAAAATCCATGAAAAGGGATCATACGTTTAGATAAGTCATGAGCAAATCGTATCGATCACGCAGATTGTCGAAATAATCGCTTTCAAAAAACGAAGCTTTAATTGTGTAATCATATCTCAGAAACGACTGAATAACAGGCTGTATATCAATGCGGTTAAGTTTCATTGTGAGTTCGAGCCGGGTTGAATCAGCCGGTGAAGTAACATACATACTCAATATTTTTGTATCGTTCTCTTCAATAATACGGGAAATTTCCACCATCGAAAAATCGTTGGCATTCAATTCGAGAACTAAAATGCCGCCCGGATTGCTTACTGCCGCAGTAGCTGCCATTTTAGCAACCAGATCCGATAGCGTAATTACACCGAGGTAAACTCCTTTTTCATCAATTACAGGAAGGGCTGTAAGCTTGAAGTCAGCAAAAAGTTTCATCGCTTCATATATATGCCTGGTATGAAGTATCGAAGTATTCTGTAACTGAAGTTGGTAACTCCAAATCGGTTCTTCGAACTCAGCGGCAGCAAAAACATCATCTTCCGAAATAAGCCCAATCAACTGCGAATCGCTGACTACAGGTAAATGCGATACCCTGAATTCATCAAACCAATGCATGGCCATAAGCCCTGTATCGGAAGTTTTAAGCGGAAGCACATCTCCTGATATCAGATCTTTTGCTATCATATCTTTATCGGCTCAATAATCATGCCAGCAAAAGGTAAAACTAAGCGTGGGGTTTTGTAAATTTGCGGCATTAATTATAAGCGATGACAAAGTTAAGTGTAAATATTAATAAAATTGCTACAATCCGGAATGCCCGTGGCGGAAACATGCCCGATGTGCTTAAAGCAGCAATTGATTGCGAATTATTCGGAGCTGAGGGAATTACTGTCCATCCGCGTCCCGACGAACGTCATATCCGTTACAGCGATGTGTACGAAATTTACCCATTGATTAAAACGGAATTTAATATCGAAGGAAATCCTATTCCGCGATTTATAGACCTGGTGCTGGAAGTTAAACCGGCGCAGGTAACCCTGGTGCCGGATGCGCATGATGCCGTTACTTCCAATGCAGGTTGGGATACAAAAAAGCATAAATCATTTTTAAAAGAGATAGTATCGGAATTCAAATCGCATGGAATACGCACCTCTATTTTTGTTGATCCTATCAACGATATGGTTTTTCATGCTGCCCAAACCGGCACCGACCGCGTTGAACTTTATACCGAAGCTTATGCATATCACTATCCACTGAACCGTGTAAAAGCGATTGCTCCTTATGTGGATGCTTCGCGGATTGCCACGCAAAACGGCTTAGGAATAAATGCCGGGCACGACCTCGACCTCAACAACCTTTGGTACCTGGTACGCACTATTCCTGAAATAATGGAAGTTTCGATAGGTCATGCATTGGTAAGCGAAGCTTTATATATGGGACTCGAGAAAACCATTCAGCTTTATCTGCAGCAGCTCAAAAAACAAAAACTAGTTCAAGCGAAATCAAACCTTTAAAATTATGACCAGACTATTATTTGCACTGATACTGATAGTTACAGGCATTTGTAGCGTTGCACAAACGGTGGAACCCCGTGAGACAGAAGTCCGAAATGGCCATGTTTACTTAAAAGGCAGTACTCTGCCTTATACAGGATCGGCAGTAGCTTTGTACCCCGATGGTAAAAAACAAATAGAAATCCAATACCTGAACGGAAAGCAAAACGGCGTAGAAACATCATGGTATCCGGATGGAAAACCGATGATGGAAATAACCTATCGTGATGGTGATTTTAACGGATCATACAAATTTTATTACCTGGAAGGTGGCCTCGAATACGAAAAAATATATTCAGGTGGGCTGATGAACGGACCCTCCATACATTATTACCGCGATGGTAAAAAAGAATTTGAAGGTGATTATTCCGATTGTCGTGAAACCGGAATCTGGACTTACTACCATCCCAATGGCAAAAAAATGAAAGAGGGGCTTTTTAAACTGGGTTTCGAGGATGGTGAATGGCTTTTCTGGGATGAAAACGGTAAACCTATAAAAACCGCAACATACCGCTCGGGCGAAATTGTTACGGAACAGATTATTAATTAAAAATGCGGGGTCTGATGGGAAAAGGATAATTAAATATCTGCAAGTACCATTCAGGAACAATGCGAACGTTTTATCCAAAATTAAAATCCTCGAACCATGAAGACCCTTTTAGTATCAGTATTTCTACTTTCGTTTTCGGCAGCGTTTGCACAGGAAGTAAAACAGATAAATACACTCAATAAACAATGGGAAACCAGCCAGGGACTTAAAGTTCCTGAATCGGTGCTTTATGATGCCAGTTCAGGAATAATTTATGTATCGAATGTGTATGGAAAACCCTCGGCAAAAGACAGTACCGGATTTATTTCAACACTTACCATAGATGGCAAAATACTGGATGCGGAATGGGTAAAAGGTATTGATGCGCCAAAAGGGATGGGGATTTTGAACAACCATTTATTTGTTTCCAACATTGACGAAGTGGTGGAAATTGATATTCCTGCCGCCACGATAGTTAAGCGATACACGGTAAAAAATTCAAAATTTCTGAATGACATTGCTGTTGACCCTGTTACCGGTATGATTTTTATCACCGATTCAGGAACCGGGCAAATATATGTTCTGCTCAATGGCAAAATAAATCTTTGGCTTGAAGGGCCAATGTTTAAAGGAGCAAATGGATTGTTTCTATGCGGAAATGTGCTCTACATCGGAACGGGAAGCAGCATATTGCAAGCCGATATCAAAAGCGGTGAAGTAATGGTAAGTGTTTCCAATACAGGTGGAGTTGATGGGCTTTATGTTACCTCCGAAGGCAAATTCATTTACAGCGATTGGTTGGGATCGGTGTATATGGCAAGTTTCAAAAAGAAACCCGAATTGCTGCTGAATACCATGACTCAGAAAGCAAATGCTGCTGATTTTGGCATTATCCCTGAAAAAAACATGATTCTGATCCCGACTTTTTTTGATAATAAAGTAGTGAGTTACACTGCTCCTTTTATTAACTAAACTTTATAACTGAAACTGCTATGAACCTTTTTTACCGTGAATACGGAAGCGGACAACCTGCCATTATTTTACATGGCTTATACGGACAGAGCGATAACTGGGTGACTGTAGGGCGTCGTATTGCCGATCAGTTTCATGTGTATATCCCCGACCAGCGGAATCACGGGCAATCGCCGCATACTGCTACACATAGTTTTCCGGCAATGGCTGATGACCTTGCCCAGTTTATCGAAGATCATGAAATTGAAAACCCTGTTTTGATAGGTCATTCCATGGGTGGCAAAGTGGCAATGACTTATGCGCTCGAAAATCCGGGTATGGTTAATAAACTGGTTGTTATTGACATAAGTCCGCGCAAATATCCCGAAAGGCTTACTCATACTCAGATAATCGGCCAGATGCTGAGCATTGACCTGGAGAAAGTGACTACGCGTACCGAGGTGGAAAAAATTCTTGAAACGCGCATTACTGATACACGTGTGCGGATGTTTATTTTAAAGAACCTGTATTACAAACTTCATGGCAAATTAGCCTGGAGGCTGAACCTGGAAGCAATCAATCAAAGTATAGATTTGATTTTTGATGGTATCGGAAGCGAAAACCAATATGCAGGTCCTACCCTATTTATAAAAGGCGGAAAATCCGATTATATCCTTGATTCCGATGTCCCTTTAATTACAAATCTGTTTCCCGCAGCGGTTATAAAAACAATATCCGGAGCATCGCACTGGATTCATGCTGATGCCCCGGAAGAATTATGTGCCTTACTGAGTGATTTTCTGGAAAGGAAATGCACTTTCAGTCCTGGAAAATAAAAAGAAAGGCTTGTGATAATTCAGAGAACGGTCAAACTCCCGAAACCACAAACCTTTCCTGTTTGGTATTAGTACCTTATAATATCAACTCTGGCAACGCCTGCCTGGAGATCAATCTTGATTTTATTTGTACTTGTTTCGTAACCCGGTGTTTGATACCGCTGATTACCCATTTTGGTAAATCCTTTAAAATCCTTGCTTGAGAGGAACGTATTCGAAATAATTTCGCAACCGGCACTTTCGGGAACACGAACTGTAATGGATGCAGCTCCGGCTTCAATTTTTACATCTGATTCAGGCAGCCAGGCTCCAACTTTCAAATCGATATCCGAAGCTCCTCCCTGTATTTTCAGGTTACGGGTTTTAAAAGCTGAAAGATCGAATTTAACTTCGGCTGCACCAACGTTGAGATCCATATCCCAAATTGGATTCAGGTTAAGTTTCATCTCTACGTTATTCCTCATGTTACCATCTTTAAAATCGCCCTTTTCGAGAGAAAGATCAATTACAGTAATGCTGTCCTCCGTTTTGGTAGTCATGGAGTAATTGGCATTTTCGTTATCGTGCTTTACTTCAATAAGGCTGAGTGTACTATCGGAAATCTTAAAATTACCCACCCCGATATTAAGCTTAAGCTCAGCATACTGAATAAGTGAATCATAATTTCCGGACATGATGTTGTTGTACGTTGCATCATTGTCTTTATCATTATTCCGGTCGCGGTTCCTGTTGTCGTTCCACCCGAAATTCCACTTGTGATCATCTTTAGGAACATATTGCTGCACCGCGATAAATGTAACCACGACTGTAAGGAGCGAAAGCACCAGTTTGATCCAGTCCTTGACCGGGATAAGCGAAATACCCCAAAGGATAAGTATTACAGGCCAAAGATGCCAGATGGTATTCCAGCTGAAAAACAATGCGCCGGTATTTTTAAGGATAAAGAGGACGCCGATAATCACCAGCAGAATTCCCCAGAATATTTTACGGTAGCTCATAGTGTTCGTTTTTATAGGTTTGAAAATTTACTTATTTACTAACTGTAAACTACATTATTCTGTTTTATCGGTTTTGCGTTCGGCAAAGCTGGTTGCGATAAGCACACCACCCAAAACTACAAGTAACAACGGCCAAAGATCGCCGAAATTAATAGTAGGAATAAACCTGTTGGCAAGGAAAATAAGTCCCAGCGAAATCAGAATAATTCCTCCGATAAGTCCACTGCGGTTTTCACGTTTTACCGGCATTTTAAACGAATCGGAAGCTCCCGGATTGAAATCCGATGATGATTGTGCTTCCGGATTACCGGCATCAGTTGCTTCGGCAGAACCCATATTCATATTAAACATAGTAATAGGTTCCAATGGCAATGCTATCCATAAAATAAGATAGACTATAACTCCTCCTCCACCGGCAAATGCGATAATTACAAACAGCAAACGGATAATGATAGGATCAATGTCGAAATACTCGGCAATTCCACCTGCCACACCACCAAACACTTTGCTTTTAGCTGAACGATACAAACGTTTATTCTTTTCCATGATTTTATACTTTTTAATTTTGTTGTACATGCATGTGACGCAGGGTAATGGATGAGGTTACATAAGAAGGTTAATTTTTTGTGAAAATAGTTGAAGAATAAGGGATGGGAAATGTGAGATGTGAGGGAGACAAGGCGCCAAGGAGAAGGTGACAATATGACAAGGAGACAAGGAGAAGGGCGACATGGCGATGAGGAGAAACAACTAATAACAACATTGATCTCTGAAATTCACCCTTCTTATTTAGCGCAGCCGAAGCGTGATGGGAGATGCCCGCCTAAGACGGACACAGGGGAGAATATAATAAAAACTGTAAACAAATTTCAGGACGAGTGCTGTTTGAAAATCATGAATTCGGGTTTGCTGACAAATGTAAAACATGAAAGTGTTCTGATTTAAGTATAGAATAAGGAGAGTAGTATTCTCGCTTCCTATTAATAAAAGAAACTATACTTCCTCTTCATCCAAATCCTCCGGATCAGGTTTCGGGCTAACTCTTTTCGATACAAATATGCTTATTTCGTAGAGACTATATAAAGGAACTGTAACCATAATCTGGCTGAAAACGTCGGGTGGAGTAATTACAGCTGCCAGAATGAGAATAATAACGAAAGCATATTTCCTGTTCTTTTTCATAAAAGCAGGAGTAATAATTCCAAGCTTCGATAACACATAAACCACAACGGGTAACTCAAAAACAAGCCCAACCGACAGGATTGTAGAAGTAACAGTACTGATATACGACGAAAGTGAAATCTGGTTAGCTACCATTGAGCTTACCTGGTATGTGCCCAGAAAATTGAGTGTCCAGGGAACCATAAGATAATAACTGAACAGTACCCCGATAAAAAACAACAACGACATTATAAATACCGCCTGACGGGCATACCGTTTTTCTTTATCGTACAGTGCAGGCATAATAAACTGCCAAAGCTGGAAAATGATAACGGGTGCTGAAAGTATAAGCCCGGCAAACATCGAAATCGTCATATGGGTCATAAACTGACCTGAAAGATTAAGGTTTATAATTGTAAGCGACATGGGTGGAAGGCAAAGTCCATCCACGTGCAGAAAGCTGCCTAGCTGGCACAACCATTTATAAGTAATAAAATCAGTATCCTTGGGAGCCAGAATAATGTCATCAAAAATAAGTTCGCGGTTAAGGAAAGCAACAATGGTCATGATAAACCACGCCAGAATCATGCGCATGAGACGTTTGCGTAATTCGGTAAGGTGATCCCAGAACGTCATTTCTTTTCCGGAATCATCATTCTTTTTACCAGAAAGTTTTTTTAAAATTGATGCCAAGAGAAATTGTATTTGCGGCAAATTTAGGGAATTTTATTTCAGCCGCTGAAATTGAATTTTTTCTTATAAAAGTTTTGAAGAAATTGTTTTTCTATCTTTGGCACTACTATTTTAACCAAATCCAAATCAATTCCGAAGATGAACTATTCAAAACTAATACTTCTGACCTTTTCGCTTCTACTGCTGCATAACTCTGAAACAAAATCATGTACAGTAATAGTTGCTGGCAAAAAAGCTACTTCCGATGGTTCTGTTCTTATTTCGCATACGGATACCGGGCCTGATTCGCGGATATTCCGTGTAGCGGCACAAACGTTTAAACCTGGAGAAAAAGCACCTGTTTACTGGGGAATACAGGATGCCGACCGGGCACTTACCGATGATGGAACTATTCTGGGATATATTCCACAGGTTGAAAAAACTTTTGCTTATTTCCACTCGGCATATTCGCATTTAAATGAATATCAGCTTGGTATAGCCGAAAGCACCACCTCACAGCGCGAGGAATTAATTGTTACCCTGGAAACGGGCAAACAGATTATGACAATTGAACAGGCAATGATTTTCGCTTTGCAGCGATTTAAAAAAGCCCGCGAAGCAACTCAGTTTATCGGTGATCTGATGACTCAATACGGTTTCCTGCCCTCGTCGGGCGATGGCTCGGAAGCGCTTGTAATTGCCGATACCGAAGAAGCCTGGGTTCTTGAAGTTTTTGGTGTGGGACCGGGCTGGACTCCCGAAAGCAAGAAACCGGGTGCCATTTGGGCCGCTCAACGCATGGGCGACGACCAGGCAGCCATGATTCCAAACTGGAGCATTATCAAAGAAATCAATGCAGCGGATAAGGGAAATTTTATGGTTTCGGCCAATTATATGCAGGAAGCTATCGACCGCGGTTGGTACAATCCTTCTGAAGGAAAACCATTTATCTGGCAGGATATTTATGCCCCCTTGCCAGAGGAATATGCAACCAGCCGTTTCTGGCTGTTTTACCAGACATTTACTCCCAACCTGAAAAAATGGCCTGATCGTTTTCTTGATCCCACCAATCCTTTCAAAGGCATGCAGCCTTATTACCAGGTTGTTGAGCCGCTTTCGCTTTATCCGTTTTCAGCTACGCCTGAGAAAAAAATCTCCGTTCAGGATATCATTGCTTTTCAGCGTTCCACTTTCGAAGGCACTATTTACGACATGACGTCCTACCCTGAATGGCTGGTTCCCGATGGAAAAGGCAATTATGTAAAAAGTCCTTTGGCAACACCGTTTCCGGGAAGTGATATGCGTAAGCTGATAAAGCAGACCTACCGTCGACCGGTTGCACGCCATCGCGGGCATTACGGAATGATTTGCCAGCTTCGCGGTTGGCTGCCCGATGCCATCGGCGGAGTTTACTGGGTGTATCTCGATAATCCTTATTTCAGTCCATATGTTCCTATTTATGCCGGAAATCTTTCAGTAGCCGAAACCTACAATACTTACGATCCGAATAAATACGATGAAAAATCGGCACGCTGGGCAATCGATTTTGTTGATAACCTGGCTAATCTGAAATTTCAAATGATCATTAAAGATGTAAAGGCTGTGCGCGATCCGTTTGAAAATGAAATATTTACAAAACAAAACCAACTTGAAGCGGAAGCCCGGATACTGTATAAAAAAAGTCCCCGCGAAGCACAGGAGTTCCTTACTACATACTCCAACGGACTGATGAATAATGTTACTGAAATGTTCACCGGGTTGCGGAACACAATTATTACGAAGTACACAAATAACCTCGAATAGAAAAAGATTGCCAGGGCTTAGAAAAACGAACAATATCCCACATGTTTTAAACATCAGTAAAAACTACTGTGATGAAATCATCTGCTTTGGTAATCAATATTATACTTATTGCCACCATCGGATTTCAATCCTGTAATCAGAAACAAAAAATGAAATCAGTGATGATTAAAAAACGTATTATGATTAGTACCAGGTTGAAGGTTAGTTTGTTGAAACAAAAAACATTATTTGCTCTTTCTCTAAATGCATTCAGCTTCCCAGGTAATTAATGAACCATAAAGAACGAATAGGGAAATATATCAAATCGCGAAAAGCCATACCATTTGCCGTTCTTCGTGAATTGAAAATAATGGAAGCAGATTGACTTTTCGGGTAATAAAAGCCATAATAAACACCGTAGAACAGCAAAATCATATGAAATTAACCTGATTTATCGAAAATTTATGCGCTCCATTTACCAAAACACCATTTTTTTCCTACATTAGCACCTTATTTGGCCTTATGCCATTGAACATACCACTGTTATAGGTGTTGTTATGACAGAAAAATATCCAATTATTCCTGATTGACTTTAACGAGTACAATAAACAATTACAAAATACCATTTATTAACAAACATTAAAAAAACGCCATGAACAAATCAGAATTGATTGATGCCATTGCTCAAAAAGCAGGCTTAACAAAAGTACAGGCTAAGAGTGCAATCGAAGGCTACCACGAAGCAGTTGCAGCAACATTAGCTGAAGGAAAACGTGTTGAAATCCTTGGTTTCGGTACTTTTTCAGTAGCTGAAAGAAGCGAAAGAACAGGTCGCAATCCTAAAACCGGTGAAGCACTGGTAATTAAAGCCAAAAAAGTTGCCAAATTTAAACCAGGCAAAGAACTTTCGGGCAAGCTATAATACTACAGCCGACTCTTTTAAGCAGTTGGTAATTAAAGCACTCAGAGCTGTTGTTTCAAAGCAACCTCTGGGTGTTTTTTTGTAAATATGCTCAAAAATCACCTTATGTGGCTTTATCACCTTCTACCTGCTATGGCTAATTAACCTCATGAGCCTTCGGCACAATCTCCCTGCTATGGCGGGGCAGGTTGAGGTGAAATAATAATGGAAAACATAATTCCTCCTCGCATTGGCTCTGATTTATAATCACTGCCATTTCAAGTTTTGTGACTTAAAAAAATCAGAATGCAGGAAAGTACATTTAGCGAAAATCCGCCCCCCCGTTGGCGCGGATTTGTAATCCGTGCCGGTACAAATTAGCTTTTAAAGTATCTTTGTAACAACATAGATCATTATCAATTAGCCGCAATTATATATTTCCATAATCCCGAAGGAGTTTACTTTATAACATTTGCAGTAAAAAGCTGGGTAGATGTTTTTACCCGCAACAAAAATAAAAATATTCTTGTTGTTTACCTTGCCTGTTGTTAAAATAGTAAAGCCCTTCTCCATATCAGAGAAGGGCTTTTTAATTTCCACTAAACAATTGCTAATCAGCGATTATTTCAGAATAATCTTTTTCATCTCAGTCCAGTCGGGTGTAACGACTTTAAGCAGATAAATGCCTTTCGACTCCGAAGTAAGGTCGATATTCAATTTCTGTCCATCCCATTCGAGCTGCTTTACAGGACGGCCTGTATTATCGAAAATTACGATTTCGGCATTGCGGATCGAGGCAAGCTGTATAAGCGAAACTTCGAAAATACCAGTGGTCGGATTTGGAAATACGTTCAAAACAGAGGATGAAGGAACATAATCCTTTTTGCCTACGATAATGGTCGGACTGTTGGAGAAAGTGACCAGATTGCAGGCTACATCGAGTGCAGGATTAAACCCATCGTTGCAGTCGGCACAGGTTACTCCGGTAACACAGGCAGGATTATTCGGATGGCAGTTATCCATATACGTTTCCTGGAAAACATAACGCAATTGGATATCGCGGCCCGGCACATACCCATTCATATCAAAATCGAATGGTTTCGCAATAGCTCCAGGACACCAACCGGCACGGTCGTGATACCAGGTTCCGTTCTGAGGCTGGCAACCATCAGGATTCGGATTGCAATCCGTCCAGTTATGCTGTGTGAATGTTTTAACACCGTTAACCCAAACATTATGCGTTGCATTGTAAAACTCGGCTGCATTTCCGGTGTTCAGGCTTCCCCATCCATGACCTGTCGAAACAAGTTTAAGTTTGGAGGCAACCGCATTATCGGGGTAGGTATAATTGAAATCCTCGACTGGCTGCATTTGTGAATAGTCGCCGAAAGGATAATAATTTTTCCACACCTCTTTTACTGTGCTGTATTTATACGGAGGAGTTCCTTGCTCATAGTCAAAAGATAAATCATAAAGGAAACCGTTATCCAATGTTTCGCAATTAACCCTGAAACTAACTTTGCCCTGTAGTATTGATGCATAATCAGTAAGGTCAATACTATGTGAACATGCAACACCATAAGGAGTAATGTATTTAATAATCTGAAACCAATTTCCTTCTTTATCCTGTGCATCCACGCTGGCTACCCTATCCCAGGCGCCACAACCGCCTGTAGGGCAATGCACTTTGAGTGTGGCAATAATTTTGTCATAAGCACCCAAAAAAGAAGGCAGCTCTCCGTTAACAACCACGCTGCTTACCGAAGGATTTAACCATATATCTTTAAAAGCATCCACTGATATATCCGTGGCAGCAGGCACTATATTTATATTAACAACCTTTGTTGCAATAGCGCCGAAATTATTTGCTGATAAAATTTCTACCGTATAACTCCCATAGGAAGGCGGTGTCCACCAGGCCGTAAAATGTCCGTTCCAGAAATTCTGTGCTTCGATGGTTTGTCCGTTAATCCTGAACTGTAGGTTTGCAACCTGAAATAACTCAGGGTACGTAATGGTAGAAATAGCGGCAAGCTGTATCTGCGAAAGCGAAGGCACAGGTACATCGCCTGACAGCGGATTCCGTGGATCGATGGTTGGCACATGCCAGTTGGGATTGAGTACGGCAAAGCGCTGTATCACCGGCTCGGCAGGGTTGTAAGTAGCGTTTCCGGGCTGGGTGGCTTCTACAGCAACCATACCGGTATCGCCTGTGAGGGTTATGGTATTTCCACTTATGGAGGCAGGTCCTGAAAGAATATTGAAAACCACTTCCAGACCTGATGTTGAGGTTGCTTCGATATCGAAAGGTTCAGCCGTATTCAGCTTGTTGGGAATTTGTGGAAACGAAATGGCCTGGTAACTTGTGTCGAGCGTGCCATTAAAATTGGATGTAGGGCCAACCATGGCAAAATTCAGCAAATCAGCATCCCGTAACGGCGAATCTACTTTGGAAGTTAGCTTGGTAATGGAAGTGTTATTGCCACCCGGCACTCCCTGGTTAAATTTGTAATACACCTGCAAACCGGGTTCGGTACCAATCAACTCATTTTGAACCATATCCTGTATTTCAGCTTGTGTAAGGGCTTTCGACCAGGCCGAAACCTCGTCGATACGTCCGCCCCAGTAAAAATTCAGGCCGCCGCCAGCGATACTGCGCCCAATAGCAAAAGGGATATCAGTTGCTGTAAAGTTGCCATTGGCAGCTTTCTGACCTTTCAGATTTCCATTAACATAAAGTTTAATGGCAGCGCCATCATAAACCCACGCGAAATGCTGCCAAACCTGCGGAATAATTGTATTTGCAGGAGCAACATACTCAAAAAGAACATTGTTGGAATTTTTAAACCGGCATTCAATTTTACCTTCTCCCAGTTGAATCATGTAAAAGCCCTGAGTTCCGCGGAAACCCATAAGGCCTTGTCCGTATTCAAGTTGATCGTCATAAAACCAACCGGCGATAGTTATCCCCGGTGCATTGGCGACATATTGTGAACCGTTTTCGAGTAACACATGATCGTCAACCTTGTCGAAATGCAGGTACTGATTGCTCTGAGCTCTCAGTCCCAAGGATGCGGCAAGCATCATCAGCACCAGGATAAACCTGGATTTAAAGTAGAGTTTTCTCATTCGATTAATTTATTAATTGGTGAATAAACGATTGATTGCATTTTTATTAATTCTGAATTGTCCTAAAATCTGTTTACAGACTTTAAGTTAATATTATATTTTTGCTTTATTGTGTACCCCTCTGCCCTTCAGGCATCTCCCCTTGTGCTTCGACTGCGCTCAGCATGAAGGGGAGAATCTCATCCCAAACTCTTCAAACAATGTGTGACACCATGTCGCCTTGTTGCATGTATCGCCCATTGACTCCATCTGTCAGGATTCTAAAAATTCCAAAATCCTAATCCCTAAATCCCAACACCTTCGAAACCTACCAGGCAATCCACCATACTTTTACGCTTGGCTCCTCTCCTCCCTGGCTCAATTTGGCTAACGACCAGTTTTCGGTATTGTATTGTGCTTCCGAAGGCGGGTATGGCAAGCGGAAATGGGCAATAGCGTCGCCTTCGCGCGGTGTAAGGCCGGTACGGCGTGCTTCGGCATAAGCTTCCCATGGCTGGCGGAAGGCATCAATCCAACGTTGGGTGTATATAAAAGTAAGCAATTCTTCATCAGTTGTGGTATTCCACGAACCGAAATGATTTAATACTGAAGCGGCATTTAATTCGGGTGCTATTGAAATTTTATCAGCAAACTTCACCCCAGAGATAGGCAGTTTAAGTTGCCCGCTAAGATTCACCCACCATTCCACTGAGGAATTAATACCGTTCATATATTCAATATCAGCCATATCTTTATCCCGGGCTACTCCAATACCAAGCATATAAGCTTCGGCTTTAATAAAATGTGCTTCTGCTCCGGTCATAAGAATTACGGGCATAAAATTCTCATCCTGAACAATAAAGAAATTGAATGGCGAATAATTTACATTGCTTTTTATACTGTAATTAACATTATCGTCGCGGTGGCTACCATAAGGTATTCCCTGTGATGAAGGTGTATTGGCATCAGGGATCTGCGGAAATGGTTTCCATTTATTCGTTTCATCTCCTTCAAAGAAAATTAAAGCTCGTGGATCGAAAATACCATACCCTTCGGGACTGTCGTCCGACGAAAACTGATGCCATATATTGGAGCCCATCCGCAGCCCGTTATGCTCCCGAAACGACCAGCTTACACTGTTATTGGTAAATCCGTTGGCAGCAGGCCACATACATGCGCTCTCGAGAGCAGCACTTGTAAAATCGTAACCTAGCAATACGGGAAGGTTATTTTCGACAATGTTTTTAATAATTTCACCAGCTATTTCCGGCTCTTTGCCTGACATTCGCATAGCATAGCGCAATTGCAGCGAGTTGGCAAACTTGCGCCACATAGTAAGGTTTCCGTTGAACAACTTATCAAAAGCGGAAAATGTAGTGAAAGGTTCAACACGCGCGGTAGTATCATTTATATTATCGGCGGCCCATTTCAGGTCGTTAAGCAACGAAATGTAAATATCGCGCTGCTTGTCGTATTTAGGATGAAGCAGGCTGAGATCCTGAAATCCGTAACCGGCTTCCGAATATGGGATATCGCCGAAAAGGTCGGTAAGCTTAAAAGTTTTGTATGCCAGCGTTATGGCAAGCATGGCTTTCATATTAGTAACCGAAGGCGAAGGTGAGTATGCATCGAAGCGTTTCTGAAGTTCCCTTATGGAAGGCAGCGTGCTGTAATAGTTCTGCCATATATCTTCGGTTCCAATGGTAAAATTACCCCAAGCAGCTTGCGTTAAAGCGGCTTGCTGGGTTTGCTTGTACAAAATTTCGTTGTTCACATAAAACTGTTCGTTGCCACCTGGCAATAACGACTGGATAACACTATTAAAAAGTGAACCGTCGCTGGCAGTGGTGAAACCCTGAGGATTGGTGTCAATTTCCTCAAAATCCTTTTTGCAGGACAACAGTATTACCGAAAGTATAACGAGAAAAAATATGCCTTTGATTTTCATTTTTACAATCTTTTTAATTCCTGACTAATAATCAGTAAAACAATGAATTATACCGTTTAAAATGATACACTTGCTCCAAATGTAAAGGATCGCATACCTGGGAAAGACGCCCACTCGAACCCTTGCGCGTTATCGGAACCTATAATACCTTCGGGATTAATGTTATCAGGAAGTGTAGTGTAGATGTAGAAAAGGTCGCGGCCTACAATTGAAAGTGTAAGCGTTTGAAAAACTTTGGATTTTTTCAGCACATATTGAGGCACGGTGTAGCTCAGGGAAATTTCGCGCATTTTTACCCATGTATTTTCAATAATTCCGGGTGTGGAAACAAATTTTCCCCAACCGCCGGCATTAGGCAGGTATTTGTATAAGTAATTCACCACCTTTTCGTTGGGAGTTCCATCGGTATAAACGCCATCGAGAATAATACCCACGTTTCGAACATTTCCATCCGGGTCAGTGTAAGGCAAACCTCCGCCATCACGTTCGAGCAATGTTTCGGGACTTTGCCCGGTCTGTAGTCCTATTACATACGATCCGCAATAAATATCGCCACCCCATTTGGTATCGATTAAAGCACCCAGCCGGAAATTTTTGTATAAAAGTTCAGTATTGAAAGCGGCCAGGAAATCAGGTGACGCATTACCGATCGGAACGCGTGTATCGGTGATCAGGTATTTAGTGCCTTCGTCGTTCACTATCCGATTGCCTTTATCATCGTACAGATAATCGTATCCTGTGATGGTACCGTACTCGTCGCCCTCGTATAGATCCATTGCCGGACCGTTAAGTCCCCAGATATCAGCCAGGTGATAGGTATCAGAATAACCGCCCAGGCTAACAATATAATTTCTATTCCGCGAAAAATTAAGCCCGGCTTTCCATATAATATTCCTATTCTGAATAGGAACCGTATTGATAATAAATTCAAATCCCTTGTTGGATAGTTCCCCCTCGTTGATAGTGATATTTGACGCACCGGAACTTACAGGAACCGGAAGGTTTAAAATCTGATCGAAGGAGTATTTGTAGTAATATGTGAAGTCGATATCGACCCTGTTATCGAACAACCCAACATTTAAACCAGCTTCGTACCCGTTTACAAACTGCGGTTTTAATTCGAAAGGAGGAATTATGTCAGGCAGGCCAGAGGATTGCTGCCCTCCGAAAAAGTTGGTGTTGTAATAAAAATTTTTCTGATAAGGCAAAGCGCTGTTAGCAGTTTGCGCAATTCCTCCCCTTACTTTCAGGAAATACAACCAGGGCATTTTTTCCTGAAGGTTGAATGCTTCGGTTGCAATAAAGCTCAAAGAAACAGAGGGGTAGAAATACGAATTATTATTATCAGGCAAGGTTGAGGACCAATCGTTCCTTCCGGTAAGCTCAACGAAAAGATATTTGTCGTAGCTCAGGTTTAGAAATGAAAACACTGAATTAGTGCGTTGTTTCAACACTATTTCGGAAGGAACTATGGAGCTGAGCAAATTGCCAGGGTTAACTAAAATAGTATTGCCTTCTTCATCAGTTGAATACGTTGGCCCGGTGTAATTAAAGAAAGTGTACATATTCGGATAATACCATGTACCTGAGTGTGCTGCAATACCATAGGCATCATAATTCCACCTGCTGCTTCCTGCGGTTAGCCTTGCATCGAATTTCGACCCCATAATTTTTTCCTTATGAGCCATAAGGAAGAATTCGAGGTTATCATTAGCTGTACGCTCAATGCTGTTGGTATAACCACCACCTTTAAGTCCAATGAAATCAGTAGGCTTGTTTCTCGATTCGAACTGCTCGACAGTGTAATCGCGGCCAGCCCGGCCTGTTGCATTCAACCAGGGAGTTATATCATAAATAAGTGCAACTGAACCGGTATATTTATCACGATCCTGCCATGTATTATTATTGTAATAATTCCACCAAAGGTATTTGTCAACATAATAAAAAGGATATCCGTCAAGCTGATTTTGTGATCCGTCAGTCAACTGGTAATTCTCTTTATCAATTCCTTTGTAACTTCGGGGCCACGAATATAAATATCCTTTGCTGAACGAGTTGCCATCTTCGCCGATCATAGGACTATTTTTGCGGTTGTATTTCACGTAAGTTAAAGTGGCATCGGCTTTTAATTTTTCAGAAATTTTGATGTTTGTTCCAAAATTGATGGTAGTACGGCTATAATTGCTGTTATCAATTACGGGAGTATGATCCTGCCGGGTTAACGACATACGCAGCGTACCTTTATCATTGCCGCCTTGCACGGAAACATTATGGGTCTGAGTGCTTCCATCGTGAAAAGCATCTTTCAGGTTATCGGGCTGGGGCGAATAATCGCGCATTTCGCCATCCCACCATTTAACCATCTGGCCTTTCATTTCGGGGCCCCATGAAACTGCGGAACCATAATAGCCAAATTCTTCGGAAGTGGTTGAAGTTTTGCCCTCCTGGTTAAGGATCAGTTTATCGGTGCCATAAATTCCCGGATACAGGAGCGTACCGTTTTCATCAACCGGAAATCCGGGTTCGCTCAAGGTGATAGGACCGCCATGCCCGTATTTATTTTGCACATCGCGAAACATATAAGGCTGGGTTAGTTTATAATTGTAGTTATAGCTTACGCCGATTCCACTTTGTTTTTTACCTCGTTTGGTTGTGATAAGAATAACTCCGTTAGCGCCACGCTCGCCATAAAGAGCCGAAGCAGCTCCACCTTTAAGAACAGTATAATCCTCTATATCAAATGCATTGAGGTCGGAAATTCCATTTCCCCAATCCACACCACGCCCTACATTACTCAATCCGGGATTATTATCCAGAGGAACATTATCCACCACAATGAGCGGTTGGTTATTCTTGGCCAGGTTGTTATTTCCCCTGATCACGATACGCGTTGAACCGCCTTCGACACCGTCGCCCTGCGAAACAAGCACACCTGCCGACCTTCCGGCAATAGCACCAAGAACATTTGAAGTATTGCTCCGGGTGATTTCCTCGGTATCCATTTTTTCGGACGAATAACCAATTTCGCGTTTCTCACGTTTTACACCAAGGGCAGTTACGACCACTTCCTCCAGATTCTGCAATTCCGGTTTCATAGCTACATTAATGATTTGCTGATTGCCTGCCGCTATTTCGACAGGTGTAAAACCAATAAAAGTAAAAACGATGACAGAAGAGCCGGATACGCCCTGCAACGTATATTTACCATCAATATCAGTTGTTGTGCCCTGCAAAGTTCCTTTGATTAAAATAGTTACTCCAGGTAATGTTGAGCCATCATCCTGAGTAGATACCGTTCCTATTATGATCCGCGTTTGAGCCAAAGCGGTAAGAGAAACCAGTAGTGATAAACTCAAAAAAACGAGTACCTTCTTCATTTGAAAGTTATTTTATGGGTTAAGCTAAGTGATTACAAGAATAATAGTGTTTGATTCAGAACAACTACAAGAGCAAATGCGATAATGATTTATTTGTGAATCTACTTTCACATATTATTACTAAAGTAGCTTTCACAAAAATAGGAATATTATCAAGCATGTATTAAAAATATTCAAACTAAATATTAAATCTCATATCTCCGTCATTTACTATAATGAGAACATTACGGCTAACGGTTTCAAAAAAAGTATAATCTTTGCTGAAGCGAATGAAATGAATTGAATCGAATAGGGGAATCAAATTTAAGAGTGAACTCTTCAAATCAAAAACCCAAAACTAATAACGCTTCACTAGGGCGAAGTAACACGTCCGTCCCGTTTCAGAATTTAATCAATTACCCCCTTCCTATGCCTGAAAATCATCACTTTATCCACCATAAACCCTTCGGCTATTTATGCCAGTTTGTTTGCGAGCTGCCAAAGAAAAAACTTGTGGGCAGTTTATACAATTTCCCTGAAGGCACTATGGCTATCGGCCGCCTCGACGAGCACAGTGAAGGTTTACTATTGCTTACCACCGATGGACAGGTAAGCGAATATATCCGAAGTCACAAAATCGAAAAAGAATATTATGCTCAGGTTGACGGGCTAATAAATGATGAAGCAATTGATCTGCTGCAACAGGGCGTTGAGATAGGCATTCGTGAAGTTAAATATCAAACAAAACACTGTAAAGTTTACAGGCTGGAGCAGGATCCGGGTTTTGCGCCGCGCACACGCAAAATACGCGACGACCGCCACGGCCCAACCAGTTGGATTTCAGTGACACTAACAGAAGGCAAGTACCGGCAGGTGCGTAAAATGACGGCGGCAGCAGGTTTCCCGACATTACGCCTGGTAAGAGTAAGGATAGGGAATATATACCTGGGAGATTTGCAGGTGGGGGAAGTGAGAGAAGTTGGTTCGTTTGCGATTGAAGCAATAGAATAATTGACAGGCAAAACATGTATTACAGCTTGTCTTTGGTAAAAACGCCGGATTTTGACAGTTGTAAATTAAATATCAGTTTTTAACATTTGCAAATAGAATTTCTATATAGATTTGTACCTAAGGGAGCAGTAGCTTTCCGCGAGTCAGCTTTAGCATCTTAACCCTAACGAGTATTGGTCTGTCATTCTTATTGAATAGCACTTATTATGACCGGTTTAGCTATAATTACCCGACGAATCATTAATAAAAGCACAGCTTTGTGTCTGACATCGGCTTTTTTACTGACTCTTATATCAGGTTTTCTGCAATTTGCAAAGGCTGAGGGCACCCGACAATTTGAGCCTGAAGGAATGCCATCAAATTCAATCTGCAAGATAGTGTTACTGATAAACGACTCGGAGGGCAGGATTCCTTTTGCTTTGAAAGACTGTAGCGAAGAGTTCAGGCTAAACATTAGGATAAACGACTTTGCAAATGAAAAGATCCAGTTTGGTTTGGGAAATATAATCGATTACTACAGTGCATCAACAACTTTTACTGACGTAAAATACCAGATTAAAGACCCGGCAGGCAATATAGTTGCAGGCTATACGCTGAAGCCAACGCCTTCGGCAGGAGAACCCGGATATATAGAAACCCGGAATCAGGCATTGGCAGGGCCAAATATAAATGGATCAGATCCTGATGGATACGCTCCCCTGACGCTCATTCCAACAATGAACGGCGATTATATTCTGGAATTCGAAATCCCCGATATAAATACATCCGATGTACGCACACTCAAATATATTGATGTTACGGTGGCAAAAGGAGTAACACCTATCCCCGGACGCTTATGGAGCAAAGCATGGCAGTTTAGTTCAGGCAGTGTTTATACTACTGAAAGTGCTTCATATTCGTCATTCTATATTTATACTAACGACAGTATTGTCACCAGGTTTGATTGCAATGGATTTGCCGGAGGGGTTTGGGCTGTTTACAGTAACGAGTGGGGCTGCTCAGTTACAGGCAACTGGAGCGAAAGACGTAAGTCGATATATGGAAACACCTCGGTTAAACCCCAACATAAAATTTTCCTGAATGACCCTGATCCGTTGGTTTTCAAATCAGGCAATATAGGCGAGATGCGTGATTTCAAAGTGCTTCCGCATGAATGTGATACGGTTATCACTTTTTGGGCCGATGTAAGCAAAGGCGGAAATATAGAGATATTACTGGATCTTCCGCCTCTAAATCCAAATTCATTTGCACCTGAAGATGTACAACTTGGTTATAACGTTGTAACTGGAGCCAATACTTTATTCCCGGGATGGGATGGGAAAAACGCTTACGGAATTCCCTTGGCTAACGGAACCCAGGTCGAAGCCCGGATCACCTTTTTGAACGGTCTTTCGAATATTCCTCTGTATGATGTAGAAGATAACCCCAAAGGATTTAAAGTTGATATTATCAGGCCTTTGCCTGCTTCACCTTCAACAATACTAAAGCTTTTCTGGGACGACACAAACCTGCCTGCACAGTATCAACCCACCAGCAACACAATAACGGGTTGCGAATACAGCGGTGTAGAACCTGTTTCAGGTTGCCACGATTGGCCGGTAAATCGGAATCTCGGGGATGTAAATACAATAAATTCGTGGTGGTATTTTACATCAGGCGAATCGTTACTTATCCCCATAACACTAAAACTCAGCCCGCCCTCACCCATAATTTCAGGTCCTGTAAACATATGCTCGGGAATGCTGGCCACTTTTAAAATCAAATCAATCCCTTTTGCACAAAAATATTTCTGGCAGATCACTGGTCCCGGGTTCTCGGTTGATTTCGAAAAAGATGCCCCTGATACCACCATGGTTTATCAGTTTACAACATCAATGCTCCAGGGAAATTATACCATTTCGGTACACGGAAAAAATCCTCAGTGCGGCGAAGGGGAGAAAGCTTTTCTTATCAGTTTTGTTTACGACGACCATCCTCCACCAATAAACGGATCAGGTTCAGTATGTACGAATCTAACCAAGGAATTCCTGATTCCAGGAACATATACAAATACACAGTGGACTGTAAAAAACGGTACTATTATAGGTTCGCCGCAAGCCAATCCAGTCTCTGTCCGCTGGAACACTGCCGGAACGGATACCATTAAAGTAATGGCTACAAATATTGATTGCGGCACAAGGCTGTCCGTTTTGCCTGTTGTGATCCACAAACCTGCTGATGCAGGATTTACAGCCACTTCCGAAACCACTACATGTCCAGGATTACCAATGAGTTTCAGCGATACTTCTAAACTGGTATCCGGTACAATCACCGAACGTACCTGGACCTGGGACGACGGCCTATATAACAGCGGAAATTCAGCAAACATTTCACATCTTTATTCAGCAACCGGAACATATACTGCAAAACTGGAAATCACTACCGACAAAGGCTGTAAATCAGAAACCGAAAGGCAAATACAGGTAATCGCTTACCCGGAGGCATCCTTTTCAGCATCCCGCAACTGCCTTTCGCATGCCGTTCAGTTAACTGATAATTCAACAGGAATTAACATCACCGCCTATAACTGGGATTTCGGGAATGCGCTGGCAACAACCTCAAATCTGAATGAACTTCAACCCAATGTTGTTTATCATGCCACAGGCAAATTTCCAGTTCAGTTGATAGTAACAAATAAATATGGGTGTCGCGATACGGTTACTCAACAGATTACAATTCACAATAATCCGAAAGCAGATTATAGTTATGAAATTCCCTGCCAGAGTGCCGGAATCCAATTCATTGACCAAAGTGCCATTACAGATACACTTATAAATCAATACAACTGGACCAGTAAATCAACCGCAAACGGGATGAAAAAATACTATTTAGGAACACCTGCGCTGATTACATTTGATGATGCCGACGCTTACGAAGTTGATCTACTTTTAACTGATGCAAATGGCTGCACGGATACTATTACAAAACTGATTCCTGTTAAACCTAAACCCGCAACAGCATTTGAGTATATCGAAAATGTTGATAACATAACTGGGAAACTTCAATTCAGAAATCACACAACCGGTGCAATAAAATACTATTGGGACCTTGGAAACAGCAATGCTTCAACACTATTTGAACCGGAAATCAAATACACTATCGAAGGCGATTACACCATTCAACTTGTTGCAACCAGTGCTGATGGATGCAACGATACTGCCACCCGGCACTATTATTACATGCCGGGCTTATGGCTACCTAATGCCTTTGCGCCAGATGGGGATGGGGAAAATGATATTTTCCGACCGGTAACCCAACGAAATTCATTGAAACCTTACCAACTTACTATTTATAACCGATGGGGACAACTTGTATTTACAAGCAACGAACCCGAAATCGGCTGGGATGGGACTTGTAATTCGGAACCCTGCCAAGTGGGATTATACAGCTATTTTATTCAATACAGAGAAGAAAAAATCGAAAGCGCTCAAACTATTAGTCAAAGAGGAACTGTGATGCTAATAAGGTAATTGCAAACCGTTTTTGGAGAAAATGCTGGCTTGTGTTTTATAACAAAAAATCTCCCTGACTTTAAAAAGCAGGGAGATTTTAATTTTGAAACAATATGATCAAAGCATAAATTTACGAACAACCTCCTGCTACTTTTTTCTTTTTACCTGTTGGAGATGGCCCCGGCACCTTAGCTTTTTTAGCAGAACCACTTGCCGGCTGGGTTGACGACAATTCGCCACCACCAAGAGCTTGTCCGGCACCACGGCGAAAATCGTAACGGGCAATATCATCATTCGGATCGGTATTCGAAGGTGCTGTTGGGTTCAGGATTGTTTCGGCCCAATAGTTGAGACCACCGCGCAGCACGTAAATATTTTTATATCCAAGTTGCCTGAGCAGCATCCATGCTTCGTTAGCCTGTGTGGTTCCGTTACCATAAAACACATTCATTTTTGTATCCTGATCGAAAATTTCAACTAAATCGGGTGAAAGTAAGTTATCAATAGGAATACTGATAGCTCCTTGCAGACTGAATTTTTCGAATTCGTTCAGCGCTCTGATATCAATAAGTTGCAGGTACGGATCTTTTTCGACCAGCATTTGCGCTACTTGTTCAGGTTCCAGATATTGAGTACCACTTTTTAGCTCATCCAATATCTGGGAGGCCGAAAGTTTGTAAGGTGTAGTTGTATTTTTAGGCACAGCAGCAATAATTACGCCCAAAAGAAGTATTACGGCTGTGAGCATCAATCGAGGAGAAAAGGTTATCTGTTTCATATCCATTTGTTTAAAACAATTTAATTTGAAGAAAGTTTAGTATTCTTCGCGTGGAAATTTCTTTTCGGCCCATTCGGCACCCCAGAACATAAGCACAGCTGCAATGATTACAAACAGCGCAAATAAACCTTCCGAAACATTAAAAAATTCGGAAATGCGAGGCGAACCCATGAAACCTGCTTTGTACAAACCTTCCCACAAAGGATAGCCTTCAGCAAAAATAAACACGCCGAGGAACAAACCGACAATAAATATCATGGCATCAATTTTTCCGATGGCAGCTCCGCAGAAACTTGTTCCCGGACAGTAACCACCCATGATAAAACCAGCACCCATCACCACTCCTCCGATAATAGCCGACCAGATGAAAGTTTCGTTTACATATACCAGGTTAAGATCAATCCATCCGAATAAACTCATGAACAGCAAGCCCAGCATGGCTGTGATTGCCCCGGTAAAAAACACTTTGAGTACAACGGAATCGTACCCATAAAAAACACCTGCAAGCTTACGGCTCGATGAAAAGCCACCCTGCTCAAGCACAAACCCAAAACCAATGCCAATAAAAAATGCAAGCAACAGGTTGGTGTTTTCTGAAATTATCTCATTTACAACTAATGGTCCCATAATTATATTCTTTTTTTTTGAATGATTCCTGTTTGTTAATTAAATCCATAGTTTGCGGAAGAAATATGCAAGTGCGAAAGCTGTTCCGAAGATGGCCATCATTGAAATGAATCCTCCAAGTGACAATACAGCCATGCCGCTCAAGGCAGACCCGCTGGTACATCCGCGTCCGAACTGCGATCCTATCCCGAATAATACGCCACCGGCCAACGCAAATATCAACCTTGTGCGTGATTGTATTTTCGGACTGTGTTCAACTTTCCAGGTTAATCGTTTGGAGATCACTCCTGATAGAAATCCACCAACCACAACTCCAAGCATTTGGTAAACAAGCCACGAGTTTAAGGGATTCCCTTTATGCCCCTGACTGAATTCCTTGTAAAAAGTGGCAGTTTCGGCATGTGAAGGAGCCACAGTTTCAACACCGGCCACAATAGCGCTTTTAATAGCGCCGCTTGCGCCCACACTGCGCCCTGAGATAAAATTGGCAGCCAAAACTACCAGTCCAAGCAAAACCCCTGCAATATAAGGGTTCATGTACTTTGATTTCTTTATTTCTGACATATAAATTGTTGTTAAGTCGTTTTATTACAATGTTTAATACAGCCAGCGACTGGCCTGCCCTGCATAAGCAATAACAAACCTGAAAACCAATCCGCCGAATATCACCAGAACCGGGGCGATAAATACAGGCATTTTAAATCCTTTGATTTCGAGGAATTCGAGCAAAGCCGGAACTGCAAGCCCGAGAGTAACTACAAATAACCAGAAAGGCGTTGTGTATGGCCCGCCAAGGAAAAGGGAGGCGGCATCGATATGCACTTGTGTACTGGCTAAAAATCCCATGAACATATGAACGATTAAAAAGAGCTCAATGCCAATCAGCATCAAATCGATCCGGGCCATGCTATGACGCTCCTTAGGATTTTTACTCAGCAAAATTATTGCTGCTGCACCGGTTGATAAACCTGAAGTAAGGAATAACGGGCCTAAAATGGATGTGTTCCAAAGCGGACGTGCATTGAATGCCGAAAAAAGAATACCGGTATAAACACCCAAAATAAGTGATGAAATAAGCATGGTCCAGGAAATAGTTTTCATATATTTCCTGAAAAAAGCGTCAAGGTCGTAAATCCATTTATACTTCCAATTCCAATCGGGGAAAATTGCTTTTATGTTAAGCGCGCACCAGATAATTGAAAGGGGAGTGACAACCATAAGTGTCCAGGCACCCCACGACATAGGCGATTCGAGACGTATAACAGTATAAAGCCTCCAGAAATACAGTTTGTGGTTCAGGTCGAGAAGCAAAGCTAACAAGCCGACTGTTAATAAAACAGGAGTAAGAAAAGGAGCGATTTTAACGGCTGTAGGATATTCCTTTTCTTTTCCTAAAATGGTGTAAAGGGCAGCAAAGAAAAGGATTCCTGCTGCAAGTCCGCCAAGAAAAAGATACAATGGAATATGCCAGTGCCATATGTGTAACTGCGGATCTATCAAGTGATTCATTCGTCCGCTGACGATAAGTTCTTCTTTCATAGTTCGTTGAAAGTTAAATAAGAAAATACAATTGTGGCCTGGTTCCGGCTTCCGGGATCAGGGTTTTGAACTTACGTGTTTTCAGCACTTTCGAAACCGGGCTATGGGGATCGTCGAGGTCGCCGAAATACATGCACTTTGTCGGACAAACCGATACACAAGCAGGATCAAGACCTTTCTCCACCCTGTTATGCAGGCAGAAAGTACATTTATCAACATATCCATCAGGATGCGGATAACGGGCATCGTAGGGACAAGAAGCTATACAGGCTCCGCAACCGATGCATTCGCCGGGAGTTACAAGCACTACACCGCCTTCGGCATAATGACTTGCTCCAGTGGGGCAGCAACGCACACAGGGTGAGTTATCGCAATGGTTGCAACGTTCGGAACGTATTTCAATTTCCAGGTTTGGGTAGGTACCATCAGTAACTTCAACCACCCAGTCGCGGCAGAAACCTATGGGAACATTATTCTCAGTCTGACAGGCAACTACGCAATCACTGCATCCCACGCATTTTTTTGTATCAACGGCCATAGCGTATCTCATGCTTCAGCCCCCTTTCCTTCTTCTTTAAAATCAGTAATAAATGTTACAAAATTGCCACGCATTCCGGTTCCTCCCATTACCGGGTCGATATGAACGCGGGTAATAAGTTCAGTATCATTGATACCACGGCCATGTGCTCTTGTCAGTTTTTTATTGTTATGACCGAAACCATGAACCATGTAAACGGAGTCCCAGCGAATGCGTTCGGTAACCCTTACTTTAATTGAAAACGATGAAGTAATATCATCCTGATTTCTCAGTTTTACCCTTTGACCGGTAGTGAGACCCCAGAGTTTTGCGACTTTAGGGTTAACCCACAATACGTTTTCGTCCATCAGATCAGTCAGATAGGGATTGTTGGCCGTCCGGCTAAATGTATGCATAGGAGCCCGTCCGTAATTAAGCCTGTAATATCCTTCGGGTGGTTCCTCGTGCGCCGTGTACTCCGGGAAGGGCGAAAAACCTTCATTTACCATATCGGTTGAATACAATTCGATTTTACCGCTGGTAGTATTGAAAGCAACATCTTCGCCGGGAGTAAAATACAAATCATCGGCTTCGCGCGGGAAATTTTTAACCCCAATCCGTTTCATTTCTTCAAGCGAAGTCCCTATTTCCTTAAGTTGCCAGTCGAGCAGTTCTTCCATATCCTTCCATGGGAACCAGGCACCAAGACCAAGTTTTATTGCAAGTTCTTTTGCCATCCAGGAAGCAGGCTTTGTATTATATTTCGGCTCTGCTGCCGGTACACGTATAGCTACATTGGGCTTCCGATGCCCTGAATTTCGGATCATATCATAACGCTCCAGATAAGTACACTCGGGCAGCACTACATCAGCATAACCGGTAAGTTCAACCGGCATTGTATCAACAACCACAAGCAACTCAAGAGCTTCAATAGCTTTAAGCGTATTTGCCTGATTAGGAAATGCAGCTAAAAGATTTGTTCCGTTTACCAACCATGCTTTGATATTGCACGATTTATCGAGAGTGGGAACTGTAGCATCACACAATCCATTGGCTACAACCTCATTAGCCAAAGTATATTTTCCTTCATAAGCCTGAGCAGGAGTTTTCATAGGTTCCGGGAAAGGTGGAACCGGGTACGAAGGAAGATGCATTTTCTCCGGTTTATAATAACCTCCGCGGCGGCCCCATGAGCCCAGAAGTGCTGTAAGTATAGCAACAGCGCGTAATCGCTGTGTATCATCACCGTACCAGGTAACATGCCGGCCCGGATTTACGATAACCGCCGGAGAAGCATCGTGCATTTCGCGGGCTGTTTCGCGGATAACATTCGGATCAATTGTAGTGATGCCATAAGCCCATTCAGGAGTAAAGGGTTTAACATGCTCTTTAAGTGCGTCAAATCCTTCGGTGTAGCGCTCTACATATTCTTTATCGTACCATTCATTTTCGATAAGCACATGTATCCACGATAAAAGCAGGGCCAGATCGGTAGAAGGTTTTATAGGAAGCCAGTATTTTGATTTACTGGCAGCTGTCGAAAAACGGGGATCCACTGTAATAATAGTAGCGCCTTTGTCGATGGCATCCGACATTTCCTGAACCTGACCATTGTGCATATTTTCGCCAAGGTGCGAACCTATAAGTACCATGCAGCGGGTATCGCGGATATCAATACGCTCAGGAGAATAAATAATATCGCCGAAAGTAGTAAGGAAAGCAACTTCGCGCGGGCCGCGGCACTGAGCAAAGGATGGAGCAGCTATAGAAGCTGATCCATATGCTTTAAGCATTTGACCGAAATGAGCGCCACCAGAGCCATGTGTAAATAATGCAACACATTCAGGACCATGTTTTTGGGCGATATCCTTCATTTTATTGGCAACAAAATCGAGCGCTTCGTCCCAGCTTGCTTCACGGAAAGTAGATTTACCATCCACAATGGTTCGGATAAGAGGTGTTTTTAAGCGATCTTCATCAAGATACTGGCCAATACCTCCGGTGCCTCGCGGACAAAAACGGCCGTTGCAATGCTGGTCGTCATCATTGCCGGTAATTTTTTTAATTGTACCCTCTTCATCTTTATAAACCCAACCGGCACATTGCCAGAAACATATTTCGCAATAGGTTGGCGTGCGGCTCAGGGGTATATCGGTCCCGGTATTCCCACTTTTGTTTCCAAAAAAGGGCGAACCAAACAAAACATCTGCTGATCCTGCAGTTACAGCAGCAGCACCCAGACCTAAAGCCGAAATTTTAATAAAATCTCTCCTGGTTTTCATTGAAGTTACTCTTTTAACAATCAATTACTTATAGAATTATATCTGTAGCTATTAATTGTTTATTGAATAACAAAAGTATAGTAAAGTTAGATACATACAAAAAATGCTAAATATATAATTATAATCACACATGCCTGATTACATGATACTTACAACTTATTATCAAATATTTTCCAAACATCATAAAATCCTATTCGTCTCATTTACTATCACTTACTCACTTCTTTAGAATCTATATAAATATCAATGCCATTTCATATAAGGCTGATTTATTGCAACTTAAGTTTATTTCGAAGAAATCAGGATAAAACATGCTACAGATCATAAAAAAACATGATTTGAACAGAATGGGTAATTGTTAAAAAATTAACCTTTCAACCTGACTCAAAATTATTTACTTCTATCTCAAGAAACGCTCATGCTAATATTGAAAGTCGGGGAGCCAAAACTGAAAATGATAAATTTAAATAAATCATTAGGAAACGATAAAACATATTAACCTCCTCAAAACTTATGAATAGCCGAACTTCGTTTTTTTACAACTTTTTTATGTTAATGCCCTACGGGCAATGTTCCTATTGCAGATTTTCTTTTATTTAGATTGAAGTCCTTCGGACTAAAGCAGATAGTCAGGTGCTCCAACATTCAACACCAATTCTATCGTCATTAGGTTGAACAGCCACCGTTATTCCTACCTCACTTACAATTGGGGAAGTTATTTTGAAAGTTTCACTAATTGGTTTTAACTCCATGGTACAATCCATTGAATTCTGTATAAAACATTAATATAATTCGCTTTACGGATTCACAATGCACTGTTTCCGAATTATGACAAATTGCAATTAACGGGTATCAGGAAATCCTGAAACCGAAAATTTAAACTTCTAAAAGAAGAACAATTTAATGCTTGCGGCAATAAGCACCATTGAAAGCACACGTTTAAGGTTAAGGTCCGAAAATGTGCGGCTTCCCATTGCTGAACCTATAAGACCAGCAACCACAACACCAGATATCCAGTATAATAAATTCTCCTGAATAATAAAGCGGGTAGTCATTAAACCTGTGAGTCCACTGGCCGAATTGAGAAAAATAAACAGTGCAGATGCCGCTGAAGCTTCTTTAATCCTTGCGTATTTAGCAAGTATCAGAATAGGTGAGAGTAAAATCCCACCACCGATTCCGATTATGCCTGACACGAATCCAAGCAATAATCCTATACCAAGAGCAATACTAACAGGAGGATTTTGAGTTGTATTATTTTCGGTATTCCGAACCAGAAGCATACGTATTACTGCAAGTAACAGCATGATACCCAGCACAATTTTATACACTACCGGATTTATACTGAAAGTCGCCCCGATGAATGCGGCAGGTATTGATGTGATAAGGAATGGAAATACAATCCGCCACTTGAAAAACCCCGCCCTGAAATATGAGATGAAAGCGATTGCCGAAACCGCCAGGTTGAGTATTAACGCATAATAGCGGATTGAATCAGGAGCAAGCCCGAAAAGTGCCATCAAAGCCAGGTAACCACTGGCTCCTCCGTGTCCGACTGATGAATAGAAAAATGCGATAAGCATCAAGCCTATCACAAAAAGCAATTCGTAATGTACCATGGTTCTCCTTTCCAATTCAGTTTACATTCGGGAGGCTGCCCTGTTTCCGGGGCAACCCATCGGTCAGCATTTCATAAATCGTTTTCAGATTTTTAGAAATGAAGACTCGGAGAATTATGCGGCAATATTACTAAAGTATACTGTAACACCGAAAAATTATTTTCTTCGGTTCATCAGATCCTCTGCAATAGCGAGGTCATGTTTTGAATTGACATTCAGGAAAAGCCTATCCCGGTAAAAATCATATTCACTACTGATAGTCAACCTGTTGACATATATTTCATCAAACAAATCAGGTAATTTATAATTTCCCTTATGAATAAAAGCACTCATCTTATTTAAAACGGATAAGTTATAGACTGCGCAAAGGGGTTCGTAGTGCTGATTTCCTTCGAAAGGCACAGCCACATCAAAATCAGCGGAACTTTCAATAATAAACGAAAGTAATTCCTTAGTTACAAATGGAAGATCGCATGAAAGAACCAGATTTTTCTCTGTTTTGCTTTGCCTTAAAGCAGAATAAATTCCTCCCATCGGCCCAATACCCGGAAACTCATCAGGTACTAATTTGTGCCCAAACGACTTATAAGCATCAGAAGATGAGCTGATAATAATAGTAGCACATAATCCTGAAAGCGCTTGAATGGCATAACTGATCAGCGGTTTTGCACAAAGCTCCTGCAAGCCTTTTTCAGTACCCATACGGGAACTTTTTCCTCCGGCAAGAATAATTCCTGTTATTCCCATTTTAAATCAGTTTATGCTTGAAAAACAGGCAGCTATCGCCGTAGCTCAGAAACCGGAAATTGTTTTCAAGCGCATATTTATATGCCTCTTTCCACTGTACCCCTACAAATGCAGCAACTAGCAAAAGAAGCGTGCTTTTTGGCTGATGGAAATTAGTAATAATGGAGTCCGGAATGTGATAATTATATCCGGGAGCAATCATAAGGGAAGTCTTGCCAGTGAGCTCCGTAAGTCCGGCTTTTTCGAGTGTATCAATAACACACTGCAGAGCCTCTTTCGCTGGGATTGGGTTCTCCGTAAGATCAAGATAAGGATCCCACTGCTCAATATGTAAAATCGGATTTTCAGTTGGATGATGGAGCCATTTTACGCCTTGCCAGTAAACACTTTCGAGAGTACGAACTGTGGTTGTGCCCACTAACGTAATATGCTTATCGTTATAACTAATTATTTTCTTCAGTAATTTAAGAGGAACGATAACTTGTTCGTAATGCATGGAATGATCCCCGATGGTTTCGGAACTTACCGGCTTAAACGTTCCTGCGCCTACATGCAAGGTCACTGAATCGGTTTGGATGTGTTTTTTTGCCAGTTTAGACATTACTTCAGGAGTAAAATGCAATCCGGCAGTTGGTGCGGCAACAGATCCATCATTTCGCGCAAATACAGTCTGGTAGCGGGTAGTATCGTTTTCAGAAGCTTCGCGGTAGATGTAAGGAGGCAAAGGGATTTTGCCAAAACATTCCAATATTTGCGAAAATGTCAGGAACAAAGGTGTCCAATAAAATTGGATAAGGAAAGTAGCGTCCTCCCTTTCAATTCTATTTGCCGTAAGAGATATTTTCTCTCCTTCAATCTCCCCTTCAAGCTCTAACAAACTTGATTTCCAGCGGCGGGCGTTGCCAACCAGGCATTTCCATGTGCAGTTTTGAGTTTGCTGGAATGCCAGCTGAATATCATTTGTTGGTTCAACTGGTTCGAGGCAGAAAATTTCAATTTGGGATCCACTGGGTTTCCGAAACAAAAGTCGGGCATGAACTACGCGGGTTTCATTGGTAATGAGCAGACTTTCCGCTGGCAGGTAGGAAGGGAGATTGGAAAAAGTATCCTGTGAAAGCACATTATCCCTGAGTACCAATAATTTAGAAGTATCACGAACTTCAAGAGGGTATTGAGCGATATGCCCATCTGGTAAGAGGTAATTATAATCTTCGATACGGATATTGCGGAGGGAATCAAGCATAGGTTGGGTAAAAGAAAGAAAGGCAAAATTACTGATTTCCATTGATTGAACTTCTTACGCCCGAAATGTACATATATTAACAGAAAGGGCCGGATTATTCCGGCCCGTAAACTGTTTATATTGAATGAATTATCATTTCACAATAATTACTTTCTTCAGATTGCTGGTTTCGCTATTTCTTAAAACCACAGTATAAACCCCGGCAGGTGAACCATTCAGATCAATTCTGGCATCGTTGTTAGCATTCAAAATTACATCTTCCTGCCTATAAACTAACTTACCATTATTGTTATAAATTTCAATGTTATATGATTCATCACCGGAATTTTCTACCTTAATATTAAAAACTCCGGTATTGGGATTGGGAAATACTTCATATGACGAAACTCTTTCAACTTCTACAATTGAAACGGGTAGAACAAGAATGGAATTTGAAATATCAGAACTACATTCGTTTTGAGAGACAACAACAGAATAAGTTCCAATATATACAGCAATATGTTTCTGTTGCGTTGCTCCCGTAATTTCAACACCATCGATATACCATTGATTTCCATTTAGTGAACTGCTTACCAACGTATCTCCAATCTGTGTTATAATAGGAGTAACTGGAATTGGATTTACCTGAAGACTAAAGTCAGGTGATGAGATTCCAGTTCCGCAATCGTTTACCCCTGAAACTTTAACAATTCCTGAAGAAGCGCTGAGAGCAAAATCTACTGATATGGATGATGTTCCGACTCCGGATACAATTGTTGCACCCGTTGGCAAACTCCATTCATAAGTTGAAGCATTCATAACAGGTGATATTGAATAGGTAATGCCTGTGCTGCCGGCACAAACTGCAGCTGAACCGCTAATAGCACCAGCTGCTTCAGGAAAAGGAGCTACATCAACATTGAAAATTGTCGGGGACAGCGATTGACATCCCAATTCATTGGTAAAATCAGCACTCACGGTCTGATTACCTGAACCATTCCAACTGATTGTAACAGAATTAGTACCGGCACCTGATATGATAGTGCCTCCCGCAGATACGCCCCAAATATAGTTTTCGTAGTTGGCCTGTGTAGTATAAATAACGCCTGAGCTACCTGAGCATAAAGCATTTTCTCCGGTAATAATCGGAACAGGAACTGATAATACAGTTACAATAAAGGTAGTGGGAGTAGAAGAAGGGCAACCAACGGTATTCTGATAATTAACAGAAATTGATCTGGACCCTGCAGTTCCCCATTCAACGATAACCTGGTTAGTATTGAGCCCGGCTGTAATTATACCACCATAAGAAATCGTCCAAACATAATTAGAAAAACCGCTTTCAGTTGTATATTGAATGCCAGCTGTTCCGGCACAAAGCGAATTTATGCCTGAAATTGTTGGTGATGGCGAAATTTCGATGATTAAACTTCCATTTACATAGTCTATTGTGTAGTTCGTTGCAGTTATACCTGAAGGAATAATAGTGTAACTCCCTGATAAAATAGCTGTAATTGCAGTTCCTCCAAAATCAAGGGTGCCACCAAGCACACTCTGGGTTTCCCCATTTACAAAACCTTGATATAAAACAGTATATCCTTCGTTAAAAATATTTCCGTCAAAGCATTTGAATTTATCTTCAGCTGTAACGGTCAAATTCCTGGGTAAAATAATAAATTCAGGTGTTAAGGCAAGGTATAAAACATAATTTGCCCCTGCTGCAAGAGTTCCGATTGTGTATAGGTAACTTCCTGCATTTTCACCGGCTATTCGGCTTAATTCACCGGTAATAATATCAGTACCTACCAAAACAGGAGCATAAGTATACGAATATAATGCAGGATCAGGATCACCATATTGCTTGTTTTGTCCGGCATCGCCAATAATTACAATTTGTTTCGGCGAAACTGTTAAAGCAGCATTTCCATTTGTAATAGCTTCCGGAACGCAATCACCGGTTACAATACAACGGTATTTGTATCCACTCATTGAAACTGTGGGAAGAGAAATAGAAAGAGTAGCTGTGGTTGAATTTGAATAAATACCGCCATCGATTACATCAACGAAACCTGAACCTGTGTTTTCCTGCCATTGGAATGAAACCGCATTTGAAGCTATTACTGTAAAAGTAGCTGAAGTACCATAAATTACTGAATGATTGGCTGGTTCTGAAACTATAACCGGAGGAACACAGAAAGGGGTGTATTCCCATAAATCCTTAGCTTTTGTTATTCCACTATCAAAAGTTCCTGTCCCGGCGAATATCTTTTCTCCAATATTAAATCCAATAGCTGCCATTCTTTGAGTGCCTCCAAAATCCATTCTTTTAACCCAGGAATCCAGGATTGGATTATATTCCCAGAAATCTTTAGAATACCCCCCGCTAATATCACCAAGGCCAATAAATCCGCTTGATCCATTGCTACATCCGATAGCACCAAACCGGGCAACTCCTCCAAAATTGGCTTTCACAGTCCATACATCTGTTTGTGGGTTGTATTCCTGAAAGTCTTTTAGCAGTACAGCATTAATGCCAATTACAGTGTAACCTGTTCCTATGTAACCTTTTGAACCAAGTCCAAATCCTGAAGCATATGATCTTCCAACACTACCAATATTTGATTTCTGAGTCCATGTATCAAGCGAAGGATCATATTCCCAGAAGTCAGATAACCTGGTTTGCGCAATGTCTAATAATTTTCCGGTTCCAATATAGCCTTTTGAACCTATATTAAAACCAACCGCTCCAATCCTTCCCGGACCAGGCATACTTGCCTTTTGAGTCCAAACATTTGTCAATGGATTAAACTCCCAAAAGTCGTTTGCAGCTGTAACATCATCGCCTGTCCCAATATATCCCTTATCAGCAATACTGAATCCAACAGCTAAAAATCTTCCTGTTCCTCCAAAATCAGTTTTTTGAGCCCAGGTATCAGTTACAGGATCATATTCCCAGAAGTCTTTGTGCCGTCCTGATCCAAAGCCTGTTCCAACATAACCCTTATCTCCGATACTAAAACTGACAGCTCCGTATCTGGCAATACCCCCGAAATCACTTTTTTGAGCCCAGGTATCAGGTAATTGAGCAATTGTTAACTGAGGTAAACTAATTAAAATAACCCCCAGAAGGAGACCAACTAAGCTAAACTTTATCATTTTTGATTATTTATTTGATTATTTATTTATTTACAAAACCTTTAAATTAACCAGTTCTTCTTTTGTAACGCTTGGAGGCATTTCTCCATTTTTTAGTTTTATTATTACAAGTTCTGCCACCTTTTTAGCACCATTCCGAGATTTAAACCCATTATTACCAGGCATACCAGGTATGTTTTTTTGATGAATTATTCGTTTTTCTCCATTAAAAATATCGTAGCCCCATGTATTATTAATTGATGGAATCGTAATAAATGAAAAATCAGAATCCATCACTTTCCCAATTGGAACATTTCTGTTCTGAGTAGTATTTTCGCCTGGGGTTTGAGCCCTCGCAAAAATTGTTGTAACAAACAAACAGATTACTATTATGTGTTTTAACTTCATTCGAGAGCCTATTATTATGAATCTACTATCTAATTTTTCAAAATTTACTTTGCACAGAAATCTGCAAACTAAATCAGAATACTTCCTCTTTACAATCATTAAATCAGATATGAAGTTTTCGAAAACACATCTCTGCTATTCTAATGATCAAACTCTATAAGAGAAAAGTTGTCATTTCTCTTGATTGCTATATCGCCATATCATTCCAGAACTAGTTTCTTAATTTGATTAAATTACTTGATTTGCGAAATGATCAAATCTCACTAATACAAAGTTAAGCCCAACAAAAGTTAATTTCTCTATCACACTGCTTTAGCGATTAGAAATGATCAATAAATATACCAAATTCATATCACTCTTAATGTCAATTAATTAAAAGATTTCACCCAGACTAAATTTTCCCATAAACATCTCAATGTCCTAAAATGAATGATTATTCAGAATATTCCCAAAAAGAGATACAAACTTCACGATCGGGACATTTTTTTTCATAGAGCAAAACTGAAATAATAATTACTCCATTTAAAAACTAGAATTATTTGATTTAAACTAAATAATAATGTCAAACAGAATGGATACTCAACTCAAGCCAAACTTTGACCCCGCAAATATAAAGCAAGAACTACAAACTGATTTTAAACTGTTTGTGCCACCAATAAAAACAAGGGGTATTCTTTAGTCATTCCCCCCTCTAATAACTTTGAAATCACAAAACACTGCTTGTGCTTTGGGTTAATAAAGCCTTTTGACAAAATGCGGCTTTGCAGATCCTCCACATCAAATCCTTTATGCCCGTTAAATCCTTCGCCATGAAAAGTACCATCTTCCGCATACAAATCAGCTATGGCAAGGTATCCGCCGGGATTAAGTAAACGGTGAAATTTTGAAAGCATTACATCAATATTGTTAACATGATGCATAACC
>JBBSDC010000012.1:0-50170 GCA_038249705.1 Bacteroidales bacterium
AGCGCACCGAAATATTGAAGCATACATTAGCAAACACTGATTTAGCAATTTTTATTTTATAAATAAAGGTGCAGAGCACCGTAATAGTTGTAGGGAAATTGAAAAACAGATCAAGAAGGTGCAGCGCACCGAAACAGTGAATGCATTGATTTTGTGAAGCATTTTGCATTTCCCTTGATAGACAATAGAATCATATAAACATCTTATTAATAGACATTTATATATTTTTAGCAAGCCCTTTTTGCATCCTTTTTAGTCTACCGAAACAGAATAAATAAAATAGTCAGCAACTTGTAAGTTGCTATAAAAAAAAGGAGCCGGAGCTCCTGTTTGTTCTGTTACTTTAAAATTCTACCAGCTGAAGTGATGGTGTTATTTTGTAATCTTCTGCTTTCGTGCTAAAATCACAATCCCTGCAATTATAAACGGAATCGAAAGCAATTGGCCCATATTCAATATCATTGAACTTTCAAAATTTACCTGAGGCTCTTTAAGGAACTCAATCAATAGCCTTGCAGAAAAAAGTATTACGAGGAAAGAGCCAAAAAGGAATCCCGGACGTGGTTTACCATTCTTATGAAAATAATACCACAGAAGGTAAAAGAATAATACCAGGTAGCAAAAGCCTTCGTATATCTGAGTAGGATGGCGCGGCAGTTCTTCACCTGCACGTGTGAATATAAATCCCCAGGGCATGCTTGTGATATTGCCATAAATTTCGCTGTTGAAAAGATTTCCCATTCGGATAAATAATCCGGATAATGCCACTACAATTACTATGCGGTCAATAACCCAAAGGAAAGGTTGCCGTGTTTTACGCGAAAACAGGTAAAGTGCGAAAATGATACCTATGGCAGCACCATGGCTGGCGAGGCCACCCTGCCATATTTTTAGTATATCAAGCGGATGTGCCAGGTATTCAGCCGGTTCGTAAAATAATACATGTCCAAGCCGGGCTCCTACAACAGTCGAAATCAGCATATACATACTTAACTGGTCGAGCAAAGCTTCCGGTATTTTTTCTTTCTGAAAAATGCGAAGCATAATAAAATAACCGACTACAAATGACATAGCGAAGAGCAAACCGTACCAGCGAACACTTACAGGTCCAATACTGAAAATGGTAGGGCTTATGTTCCAGTGTATAAAATCAAGTATCATTTTATGTGTTTTAATTAAGTGCAAAAATACTCAGAAAATTTTCAAGAGTGAACTATTTCTTTGCGATTCGGTCTAATAGGACTTTGAGCCCTTGATTAGCAGCATTTTTAGTAAAACCATTGCATTTTAAAGCTTCAGCAATATCATTTTTTAAATTTAGTTCATTTTGTTTTCGCCACAATGCTTTGTTATTTTTCTGATGCAACACTGCCAGGTATTGCTGTTCTGTCTGTCCGGGTGTGGGCACTAATAATGCTTTTGCGCCCAAAGCCTCCAGATCCATTATTGATGAATATCCTGATCGGCAGATAATCAGAGAAGATTCTTCAATCAGTGTCCTGGTTTCTTCAACGGTTGCATAAGGCAATATGGTTATATTACCTTCATTCCTGGCCTTTTCCATTGATTCAGGTTTCCCACTTATAATTGTTGTCCTGATATCCAGACCCGCAAATTGTTTTAGTATCAAATTCTCAAAATCACTGCGCTGTGGCTCAGTTCCTGAAATAATTGTGGTAATTCCGGCTATGGCTTTACGTTGACTTTTGATAAAAACCGGACTCGAAAACCGCGACAATGGTCCGATAAATATAGCATTTGCCGGAAGCGGATATTTGTGTGAGAGATCACCACTCAGTCCCGGGGGTTCTTTGTGGTCCGGAATCCAGCATTCAGCGAACTGATTAATAAGAAACTTCGAAACAAGGTACAGTGGATATTCAGCAAATCGTAGAAATGCCGGTGCTTTAATCATCACCTGGTGAGTGATAATAATACTTTTGACATTCTTATTCCACAATCCATAACGGTTATCCGAAATAATTAAATCAAATTTGAAGCGTTTGATGAGTTTTTTTAACTCCCGGTTTTCTTTTATAATCTTGCTTATAAATTCTGGCAGCTTCCAAATCAACTGTATAGCCAGATAATCTGAGTATTTAAATTTAGGTGAAAAACCATTTAACTCAATACTTACAAGCGAAGGAAATTCCTTTTGGAGAAGCAGAAGCGATCGGCCTGAGCCAGCCAGGGTTACAGTATGCCCGGCTTCGAGAAATAGCCTGATGATTGGAATACAGCGCGATGCATGTCCAAGTCCCCAATCGAGTGGGCTGATAAGTATTTGCAAAGGCTTTGGCTGCATTTCATTCATTTTGTTTTTACAAATGTATGATTAAGGTTGTTAATAACATTATAACCAACAGGAAAACATGGAAAAGTAAAATTTGTAAGTTTGGGCTTCGATATGGAGGATTTGATTTATAAACTGGCATTAACTCTCATCCCTGGTGTAGGGAGTGTAAACGGCAAGAGCCTTGTTGCATACTGCGGAGGCGTTAAAGCTGTTTTTATGGAGAAAAAACGTGCTTTGCTCAAAATTCCGGGAATAGGGGAGCAGACTATAAATGCAATCGCAAATCATAATGTTTTCGGTCGTGCCGAAGAAGAACTGGCATTTATTGAGAAAAATAAAATTACACCACTGTTCTACCTCGATAAGGAATATCCCATCCGGCTTAAACAATGTCACGATAGCCCGCTGATGCTTTATTACAAAGGCACTTCCGCCCTTAATGCACCAAAAGTAGTTGCCATGGTAGGAACACGTAAAGCAACGGAATATGGCCGCGATATGTGCCGTAAAATTATTGAGGGATTGGTTGAGCAGAATGTGCTGATTGTAAGTGGCTTGGCTTATGGTATTGATACCTGGTCGCATAAGGCCGCCCTTGATAATAAACTTGAAACCGTCGGTGTGTTGGGTCACGGGCTCGATCGCATTTATCCTTTTGCCAATCGTGCATTAGCCGATAAGATGACTGAATCGGGTGGTCTGCTTTGCGAGTATATGAGCAACACTATGCCCGACCGCGAGAACTTTCCCATGCGAAACCGCATTATTGCAGGCATAAGCGATGCCGTAATAGTAGTGGAAGCAGGTGCCTCCGGAGGAGCACTGATAACTGCCGAAATTGCCAATTCCTACAACCGTGATGTTTTTGCAGTGCCCGGCCGGCTTGGCGACCCGCATTCGGAAGGATGCAATAAGCTGATAAAAATTAATAAAGCCGCTTTAATACAATCAGCAAAAGATATAAGTTACCTTTTAAACTGGGTCGATGAAAAAGATCATAAAAAAATCGTTCAGAGGCAGTTGTTCCTGGATTTATCGCCCGATGAAGAGCTTATTGTAAGCATATTAAAAGAAAAGGGAGATATGGAAATCGATACACTTCTTCTCGAAACATCGCTTATGCCTGCAAAAGCTGCTTCGGTTCTGCTCAACCTCGAATTCGAAGGAGTAATCCGCTGCCTGCCGGGGAAGGTATACCGCTTGCTTTAACAGGATATTTTTACTAAACCAATATCAATTCTTTATTATATCAGGTAAAACAATTCGCGGCAAAAGTCTGTTTTAACTTTATATTTTGGATTTATCCGGGATGTTTGGCATAAAAGCGCTAATTTTACAAAAACAAATTCTGGTATCAGAATATTAGCCATTAGGTAAAATGATGGCTGATAAGGCAATACAGCAAAAGGTAGATTGTGAAGGGCATAATAATAAAATCAACGGGAAGTTGGTATATCGTAATGACTGACGATAAGTCGCTGTATAATTGCCGGCTGAAGGGACAGTTCCGGATACATGGAATACGTACCACCAATCCTGTAGCTGTTGGCGATAATGTTGAGTTTGAGATGGAAGGGGCCGAAAATAATGGTGTAATTACGGTAATAAAGCCCCGTACCAATTATATCATAAGGAAGTCGATAAACCTCTCAAAATCAGGTCATATCATAGCTTCCAACATTGACAGGTTGTATGTTGTGGCAAGTATTATGCTGCCGCGAACGTCAACAGGATTTATTGACAGATTGCTTGTAACTGCTGAAGCTTATCATATACCTGCTGCATTGATCTTTAACAAGATCGATATTTATACAGCCGAAGCTAACAAACGTTGTGTTGAACTGATGGAATTATATAGTTCTTTAGGTTATCCCTCGTATGCCGTTTCTGCTCTCGAAGGCACAGGCCTGGATGCTTTACGTGAAGTGCTTCATGGCAAAGTAAATTTGTTTTCGGGTCATTCAGGTGTTGGAAAATCTGCGTTGATCAATGCATTGGATCCTTTGTTGGAAATAAAAACAGGTGAAATATCATCATACCACAATAAAGGAATGCATACAACAACCTTTGCTGAAATGCATCCTCTTTCGTTCGGAGGTTTTTTGATAGACACACCTGGCATTAAGGAATTCGGACTGGTGCATTTCGAAAGCAAGGAAATAAGTGAACGTTTCCCTGAATTCCGTGCTCTATTGCCCGATTGCAGGTACAATAACTGCACACATGTGCACGAACCAGGATGTGCCGTAAAGAAGGCACTTGATGATGGAAGAATTAATGCTGAACGGTACCGCAATTATATCGGGTTACTTAACGACGAAAACCTGGATGTTGCGGAATACGAGTAAACAATTTCGATCAAATTCATTTTTACAGATAGTAATATTACTAATTTACCCAAAATTATGAGAGTAGTTATTCAAAGAGTTACATCATGCATCCTAACAATAGGAGGGCAGGAAAGTTGTCGGATTGGTACCGGATTATTGGTTTTATTAAGTGTTGAAGATACTGATAATGCTACTGATACCGAATGGATTACAGGAAAAATAACCGGATTACGTATTTTTGACGACGACAAAGGCGTAATGGATCTTGATATAAAAGATATCCGCGGCGAGATAATGGTTGTAAGTCAGTTTACACTTCATGCCAGCACACGCAGAGGTAACCGCCCGTCGTATAGCAAAGCTGCCCGGCCGGAAGTTGCAAAGCCACTTTACGATAGTTTTATCGATGCAATTGAGCAGGATCTTGGATACATGGTTGCCACCGGCGAGTTTGGTGCACACATGCAGCTGGAGCTGATAAACGATGGTCCCGTTACCATTATCATTGATTCGAAAAATAAGGAATAAGCGCAGGGAACTAGAAGGACCAGTTTATGCCTATACTCGGCATTACCGGAAGCTGATAAACCCGCTCATTGGTGAGGCGATCGACGTAGAAAATGTTCTGCCTGTTGTACACGTTGGTAACCGTAAAGTTTGCTTCAAGCTTTGAGGTTTCACTAAGGTGAAGTATGCGCGTTATGCCAAAGTCGAACCGGTGGTATGCCGAAAGCCGGCCTTCGTTGTATTCGCCGTAAATGACACCCATTTCGCCGTTTTCTTTTGTGTAATCGGAAATAATTCCATCAGGGAATGATAACGATTCATAATAACCCTGCGTTTGCGTAAAAGGGAAACCTGATCCGTAGTTCCAGCGTGCATTTAATTCCCATACATCAAGCTTCCCGAATTTATAGGTAATAAGCATATTCGCATTATGCCTTCTGTCATAGTGAGGAACAAAATGATCAGTTCCATCGAACTTGTTAACATAAGCAAGGGAATAAACAGCCCATATGTAAATCTTTTTGTAGTCGTACTTTACCGAAAAATCGATTCCTTCGGCATCACCTACTTCTATAATAAAATCCTTACGCAGGTTTTCCGGTTTGTAATCGGGTGAGGAGGGATCGTTGTATGGTGGTTTATCCTCAAATAATTTGTTGCGGTTAATATTTGTTAACTGCGAGAAGTTTTTATAATACGCTTCGATGTTCACTGTTACATGGCGCATAGGTTCTATTTCAACTCCCGCTACCAGGTGCTGCGATTTCTGTAGTTTACTTTTCAGATCCTTTCCTTCAAATTTATCAGGAATTTCTTCAGAGCCTGACAGGAACCCATAGAAAAGGTTAACCACATCGCGGTCGCTGCTGGCTGCAATCAGGTTCTGAGAATATAATCCGCCGGCGAATTTAAATCGTAACTTATCAGTAGCCAAATATTTAACGGCTAAGCGTGGTTCGAGTGATGAATTCGATAATGAAGCATAATACTGAAGCCTTATGCCTGGTTCAATCAATATTTTTTTACGGGCGAACTTATATGTAATAAAAGGGGCAATTTCGGAAGTAAACTGTTCTTGTTTTATAGTTCGGTTAGCGCTGTTGGTGTAATTGAAGTCGGTCGCAAAACCAAGCATTTCGAAACCAAATTTCAATTGATCCTTCCCCAGGAAATAATTCAGGTTAAAACCAGCATTAAACCCGCTTATACTACTGGTGCGTGGCGAGGCGTTAGCTTCTTCAAGCGCAATTTCATAACTCGAAAATGCAATGTTTCCATCAATAAGCACAGGGCTGGCACCAGGTATAACAACAAAATTTAAACCTCCTCCTAAAGCATCCCAGGCATAATTGGATACTGCCTTATAGGTAGCATTATCGCTGTAATTAAAACCGAAAAAGTTTACCTTACTGCCGTTCGAACCGTTTACTGATACTTTACCGTAGAAATCGCTGTAATTGAATGGGAGACCAGCTTCATCAATATAACTGTAAAAAACTTTTGAACTTTGCTCAAGGTATGAGTTTTTATAAGAAAAGATGAAGGATGAACTGCCGCCATTATCCCCTTTTTGTTTAACTATAGGTCCTTCAAGCAATATTTTGGCACCAAAAGTACTGGCACCCACTTTCCCCGAGATTCGTTTTTTATTTCCATCGCGCGTAGTCAGATCCATAACCGACGAAATACGTCCACCCATTTCGGCACCGAATCCTCCTGAATAAATATCAGCCGAACGTAAAAGGTCGGTTTCGAAAACAGAAAACAAACCGATGGAATGAAACGGATTGTAAATCACCATACCATCGAGTTGAACTTTATTCTGTATTGGCGATCCTCCCCGAATGTATAACTGTCCGCCCTGGTCGCCAGTAAATACAACCCCTGGTAGAACCTGCAGGTATTGAGCAAGGTCGGCCTGTCCGCCAATCGAAGGTATCTGTTTAATTTGTTTTGGGGTAACTTTAACAACCGAGGTACGGGTTTCGGAACGGAGTTCAGTGTATTCAGCAGTTATATTAACTCCTTCGAGCGAATAGGACGCTTTGGTAAGGTAATATTTTTTCGATATAACATTGTTCCCCTTTATTGTAATGTCTTCGGTAAGCGTGTCGAATCCAAGGTAAGTTATAATCAGGGTATAATTGCCGTCAGGGACTTTCGATATGATAAAATATCCATTAATATCAGTAGCAGCGCCATAATTGGTTTTAAGCAGGTAAACGCTTGTAAACAACACAGGTTCACCGCTTACTTTTTCGTAAACAAAACCGCGTATTGTTCCCTGTTGAGCATAAGCGACCGACGAAGCTGTTATAATTAAGATAACCAGGACGATGAGATTTTTCAGGCGTAAAGACATACTATTATTTTTTCGGATTTTTTGCAATTGGCTTGCAAATATAGGTATTACGGATATATCAAATCAAAAGTTTTGCTTCTGTTGATATATTTATAAGGAATAATTCATGGCCTTTATCTTGTTTCAATCCAGAATTCGGGTGGAATAATCCTTGTTGGGAGGAGTGCAAAATGATTTTTTCCCAAACCACTTATACCTGTTTTTTGCAATGTAACGGTATACATTATCCCTCAGTAAAACCGGAATCAGATTAAAAACAGCAACTGCATTCCACGGAAAACCAAGATGCTCAGCTATTTTAAGTGCTGCTGCTGAGTATTCGAACAAAATATTATCCTGCAGAAATAGAATTGTATCAGGTTGAAAGTTAGTTTTTCCGGCTAAAACCGAAATTTTTGCACCTGATATTGATTGCAACGAAGAAAATGAGAGATTGCCTTTACGGTTATGCCTGAGTAAAAACCTTACAGTGCTGCTGCACAAACTGCATTCACCATCGAAAAATACGATCGGCTGACGAGAAGCTAATTCATGAGGTAAAGCTAAAATCACAGGCTTCGTCATAAGAGTAAAAACGTTAGGAAAATATAAAACGTTTCATTAAATTTGTTTGTTCAGTTTTTTAACAGGAATTTAATAATCATCCACTTCTGATAACTAAAACATTTTTCGTATATATGTAGGAAATTCAATGTTTTTTTTATCTTTACGGACTATTCAAAACACTAAAAAGTATAAATTACAATGAGCACAGGAAAGATTATTTTTGAAAATGGCAAATTACAAGTCCCTGATTATCCGGTAATACCGTTTATTGAAGGTGATGGAACCGGTCCGGATATTTGGGCCGCTTCAGTAAGAGTTTTTGATGCAGCAGTCGAAAAAGCATACAGCGGAAAAAGAAAAATAATGTGGAAAGAAGTTCTGGCAGGAGAAAAAGCATTTTCGAAAACCGGCAACTGGCTTCCTGATGAAACACTGGAAGCTTTCAAAGAATACCTCGTCGGAATAAAAGGTCCGCTTACCACGCCTGTCGGAGGAGGAATCCGTTCGCTTAATGTTGCGCTTCGGCAGATACTCGACCTTTATGTTTGCCTTCGTCCTGTGCGCTGGTTCCAGGGGGTTCCAAGCCCGGTGAAAAGACCCGACAAAGTAGATATGCACATTTTTCGCGAGAATACTGAGGATATTTATGCCGGCATCGAGTTTATGCAAGGTACTCCTGAAGTTGCAAAAATAATCAGTTTTCTACAGAATGAAATGGGTGTTAAAAATATCAGGTTCCCCGAAACATCCTCTATTGGTATAAAACCTGTTTCAAAAGAAGGAACAGAGCGACTGGTTCGTGCTGCAATTGAATATACGATCAGCCGCAAATTACCCTCGCTTACTATTGTTCACAAAGGAAATATTATGAAATTTACCGAAGGCGCTTTCAAACAATGGGGCTATGCACTTATTGAACGCGAATTCGGGGATAAAACCTTTACCTGGGCACAATACGACCGCATAGCTGCCGATCAGGGCAAAGATGCAGCCGAAGTAGCTCAAAATAAAGCAGTTGCCGAAGGTAAAGTGATTGTAAAAGATGTGATCGCTGATGCTTTCCTTCAGCAGATTTTACTTCGCCCTGACGAATATTCAGTTATTGCCACACTTAATCTGAATGGCGATTATATTTCGGATGCTTTAGCTGCCATGGTTGGCGGTATCGGAATTGCTCCGGGTGCAAATATTAATTACCAGAATGGGTTTGCCATTTTTGAAGCTACTCATGGAACAGCCCCCAAATATGCTGGCCTCGACCAGGTTAACCCGGGTTCGGTTATTCTATCGGGTGCGCTTATGTTCGAATACCTGGGCTGGACGGAAGTTGCTCAGCTTCTTTATGCCTCAATGGAAAAAACGATTGCAAACAAAACTGTGACTTACGATTTTCACCGCCTGATGGATGGTGCAGTTAAACTGAAAACATCAGAATTCGGTACCGAAATGATAAAAAACATGTAATAGTTACAGGATAGAACTCTGCTAACTTGCTTATAATCAAAATAAAGAGATTTAATTAACTTAACAAATTTATTCCTATGTCGCACAGGCTTAAAGATAGACTTCACGAGAAAATATTGGAATGGCGTCCACGTACTGAGAAACTTCTGAAAGAATACGGTCATGTGGTGATCGATCAGGTTACTATCGGGCAGGTGATAGGAGGTATGCGAGGTGTTAAAGTATTACTTACCGATATTTCCTATCTCGACCCCCTCGAAGGCATCAGGTATCGTGGCCTCACTTTGCCCGAAGTATTCGAGAAACTGCCTAAACCCAAAGGTGCTGAAATGCCCTATGTCGAAGGCCTTTTTTACCTGCTGGTAACAGGCGATATTCCTAATGAAGATGAGTTACAGGATGTAATAGACGAATTTAACAAACGCCGTATCCTTCCGCGTTATGTGTACGAGGTAATTGACGGTATGCCATGCTGCAGCCATCCCATGGCAATATTCTCAGCTGTAATTACCACTTTGCAGCGCGAATCGCTTTTTGCAAAAAAATATGCTTCAGGCAAATTACATAAACTCGATTATTGGGATCCTACTTACGAGGATGCCCTTAACCTGTTAGCTAAAATGCCGGAAATAGCTACCTATATCTATGCAAAACTGTACCGCGACGGCAAACGCATCCAATCCAATCCATATCTCGATTTTGGTGCCAACTTTGCTCATATGATGGGCATCGGAAAACCATACGATGATGTTAGCCGTATGCATTTTATTATTCATGCCGATCACGAAGGCGGTAATGTTAGTGCTCATACAGGTCACCTGGTTTCCAGTTCACTGTCTGATATCTACCTCAGTATTGCAGCTATGGTTAACGGCCTGGCCGGACCATTGCATGGACTTGCCAACCAGGAAGTTCTCCGGTGGCTGCAGGGAGTTATGGAAAAAATGGAGGACAGAGTTCCTACCGAAGAGGAAATGAAGCTATTTGTGTGGGATACCCTTAAATCTGGACAGGTCATTCCCGGTTATGGTCATGCAGTTCTTCGTAAAACAGATCCAAGATACACGCTGCAGCATAATTTCTGTCTCACACATCTGAAGGACGATCTAATGTTCAAATATACTGATATGCTTTACAAAGTTGTTCCTGATATCCTGCGTGAACAAGGGAAAGCTAAAAATCCATGGCCCAACGTTGATGCTCAGTCAGGTGTTATTCAATGGCATTACGGTGTAAAGGAATATGATTTCTATACAGTACTTTTCGGAATCGGTCGTGCAATAGGAATTACTGCAAATATAATATGGGATCGTGCCCTGGGTTATCCGCTGGAGCGTCCTAAGTCAATCACCACAGCTATTCTCGAAGATTATGCTGCCGGCAAAGAAGTGATAATTGAGGATTAATTTCTTAATTTTCTGCGATTTAAGAGCCATTCCCGAAAGGGGTGGCTTTTTTTCTGAATTCACCAGTTTTATTCCTATTCTTTTTGTTTTCTCCAGATTCAGGTTCATCCCGAATAAGGGCATTACTGCTGCGTTTTAATATCAAAATTTTGATGTACAAACGATTGCAGATTAGGGAAAAACTGTCCGAACTCTTGTCCGAATTCAGGATATCCTGCTTTGAGATTTATAACTGCCAGTTCCATTTTTGATTCAAAAGTGGTTCGCCTCGACATACCGTTAAATGCCTGTTGCATACCCTCAAAAGTACTGTACGACAGCAGCCAGTTATACTTTTCCATATAAAAGAGCAACCTCGCCGACCGCGTTGGAAGTATATCAACATAAGAGTTCAGTATATCGTACCTGGTTTTTGTAAAAGTATGAATATCAACAGGCGAATATTCGTCCCAGTTCGATGAAAGAAAATGGTCGTAATACATATCAACAATTACTCCTGAATACTTCCTGAAATCGGTTCTGAGCCGGGCAATACTTTGTTTAACAACGGGATGTTGATCCGTAAACGTATCGATAGCCCGATGCATGGTGATACCTTCCTTTACAGTATCTGAATAATTAAGTATTTCTTTCCCTTTTACATGATCGGCAATAAAATTTCCGAGTATAATATCGGGATGTGTGCCTGCAAGAAAAAGATGTGCTAAGTAGTTCAAAGTGATTTATTTTCTAGTGTTTCGGAGTTACCGGTTTCAGCTATCTGTAATGTGTTGTTTCCCATTACCTGCCTTATCCTGCAAAAGTACTAAACAACTGAGTAGTGGAGGTGTTCGAAATAGCAAAATATGATTTGTTTTCACACTTAAAACAGGCCGGTATTTAGAATGATTATTTCAAAAAGTGCTTGTTAATCAGGATCAATTCATGTAGGTTTGTGGTTTAAAATTTGCCACATAAAAAACCACGATATGAGTACAAAAATAATGTTGTTAGGCGATGAAGCCATAGCCCAGGCCGGTATAGATGCCGGTATGTCAGGTATTTATGCTTATCCGGGAACTCCTTCGACCGAAATTACCGAATACGTTATGAAATCGAAGGAAGCTAAAACCGGTCTTGTTCGTGCCGGTTGGTCGACCAACGAAAAAACGGCAATGGAATCTGCTTTAGGAATGTCATACGCCGGTAAGCGTGCTATGGTTTGCATGAAGCATGTTGGTTTGAATGTTGCGGCTGATGCGTTTATAAATTCAGCTATTACAGGCGCTAATGGCGGACTTATTGTTGTTTCTGCCGATGATCCATCGATGCACTCTTCGCAAAATGAACAGGACTCACGGGTTTACGGCAAATTTGCACTTATCCCTGTTCTGGAACCTACCAACCAGCAGGATGCTTACGATATGGTTCATTATGGTTTCGAAATGTCCGAAAAACTTGGCGTTCCGGTGCTGATGCGTATTACAACCCGACTGGCTCATTCGCGTGCCGGCGTAGTTTGCAAACCGCCCCGGCAGCAAAACGAAATACGTTTACCAGCAAATCACCGTCAGTTTATCCTTTTGCCAGCCAATGCACGCAGGCAATACAAAGAGTTATTGGCCAAGCAGGTAGATTTTGAGAGCTATGCCACCGATTCGGGTTTTAATGTTTTTACTGATGGTGAAGATAAAACGTTGGGAATAATTACCACCGGCATTGCATACAATTACCTGCTCGAAAATTATCCCGACAGGCATTTCCCTCATCCGGTTTTAAAAATTGCCCAGTATCCTTTGCCCCACACAATGGTTGAAAAAATTTACAACAGTTGTGATAAATTATTGATACTCGAAGAGGGCTATCCTGTTGTGGAAGAAGCAATTAAAGGATTTATGAATAATGGGAAAACCATTCATGGCCGCCTCGATGGAACCGTACCACGTGATGGAGAACTTAATCCTAACATCGTTGCCGTTGCTCTGGGAATGAAAGATACCCGTGGCAAAGATATTCCTTCGGTTGTGGTTGGTCGCCCGCCTTCGTTATGTAAAGGTTGCCCACATATTTATTCCTATAACGCACTCAACGAGTCGCTTGAAAAATGGAGTAAAGGCAGGGTGTTTTCCGATATTGGTTGCTACACCTTAGGCGCGCTCGATCCTTTCGATGCAATTAACACATGTGTGGATATGGGCGCTTCCATAACCATGGCAAAAGGAGCTGCTGATGCAGGGCTGCTTCCGGCAGTTGCAGTTATCGGCGACAGCACTTTTACACATAGCGGAATTACCGGTTTAATTGATTGTGTGAAAGATAAAAGCCAGATCACCATCATGATACTCGATAATGAAACAACAGCCATGACGGGCGGTCAGGATTCATCAGCATTTGGCCGTATTGAGGATATTTGCCTGGGTGTTGGTGTGGATAAAGATCATATTTTTGTTCTTGACCCATCGCCTAAGCACCACCTCGAAAACCTGGCAATACTGGAACAGGAGCTCGAATACAAAGGCGTAAGCGTAATTATTCCGCGCAGGGAATGTATTCAAACGGCAGTTAAACATCTGAAAGAAAAGAAGAAAGCTGTTAATGTTTAAACTGAAGTCTGAAAATATTCAGAATAAGTTTCAGCGTTCAATGATTTTCATTTAAATTGAATTGTTGAAACAAATTACTAAAAAACAACATTTTACTATTGATAATCAAAAAATCATGAAGCGAGACATAATATTAGCAGGTGTGGGAGGACAAGGCATTCTTTCGATTGCAACAACTATTGGCATGGCAGCTCTTAACGCCGGACTGCACCTTAAACAGGCCGAAGTTCACGGTATGAGCCAGCGCGGCGGAGATGTATCTTCGAACCTGCGGATTGCGGATCACGAAATTGCATCTGACCTTATCCCATATGGGCAGGCAGATCTTATTATTTCGGTTGAGCCTATGGAATCATTGCGGTATCTGCCTTTATTGTCGCCCACCGGCTGGCTGATAACTAATACAAAACCATTCGTTAATATTACCAACTATCCGGCTATGGCCGATCTGATGGCCGAAATCGAAAAGTTCGAAAACCATATTGCACTCGATGCTGACGAAATTGCTAAAAACCTGGGTTCAGCCCGATCGGCCAATATGGTAATTCTTGGCGCAGCTTCTCCATTTCTTGAAATAGGATATGACGAATTGCAGGAATCCATACGCCGGATTTTTTCGCGTAAAGGCGATGATGTTGTAAAACTGAATCTTGACGCTTTGCAGGCAGGGCGCGATTTCGCCGAAGCTCATATGAGTTAGGTTGCGCTGAAGTGACACTGGGTTTTTCTTAAAAGTGAAATTGGCGGATATATAACTAACAGGTGCAAAGGAAATTAAATTGTAATGAAAAGCCGGGGAAACCCTGCTTTTTTTTGCATTGGTAAAAGAAACAATGGTTTTTTTTCGTTTAAACGAAATATATTTATCTAAAAACATTTAACTGATTAAAATTGATGGAATTAAATAAAAAGAAAATACGACTGTTTGTTGGAATTATACTCATTGTTATCGTCTCGGTAGTTGCCCTGATTGCTTTTAAGGATTTTGTTTTCGAGCCTATCGTTAATCCTGTTGATGAAAAAGCACAAACCATTGAATATGGTATTGTTACTGACTCTTTCAAAATCGAACGTCGGGAGGTTAAGTCCGGTGATAACCTGGGCGGAATTCTTACAAGCCTTGGGGTGGAGCAGCGTATTGTTGGCAATCTGACCACTTATACCAACGGCATTTTTGATATCCGAAAATTACGAAGCGGCAATACATACACTGCTATGATGAGTAACACCAAGGATAGCCGTTTAATGTATTTTATTTATGCAATAAACGATACCAGTTATGTTGTTTTTGATTTCTGCGATTCGGTTCATGTGCATAAGGATGCTAAAGAAGTAGTTCGTAGTTTGAAATCATCAGCAGGAGTTATAACCTCATCGTTATGGGTTGCCATGCAGAAATCGGGAGTTGACCCCAATATGGCTGTTGCACTTGCAAATATTTACCAATGGTCAATTGATTTTTACGCGATACAGAAAGGGGATGCTTTTAAAGTTATTTATGAAGAATTATCAGTGGATGGAAAGCAGATAAGTATAGGCGAAATACACTCAGCACTTTTTATACACAATGGAAAAGAGTATTATGCACATCGTTTCGGACAGAATAATGTTACCGATTATTTTGATAATCATGGTCAGAATCTCCGGAAAGAGTTTCTGAAAGCACCATTAAAATTTTCACGCATATCATCAAAATTCTCCAATAGCCGTTTGCATCCGGTACTTCGCATACGTCGTCCACATCATGGGGTTGATTATGCTGCTCCAAAAGGAACTCCTGTTCACACTATAGGAAATGGAACCGTTACAAAAGCTGCCTATTCGGGCGGTGCCGGTAAAATTATTTCTGTTAGGCATAGCAATGGCTATACTACCTCTTATCTTCATTTGTCAGGTTTCGGTCCGGGTATTAGAGCCGGAGCCAGCGTAAGCCAGGGACAGGTGATAGGTTATGTAGGCAGTACGGGTCTGTCAACAGGTCCACATCTCGATTTCCGGGTGTATAAAAACAATGTTGCTATCGATCCGCTTAAGATGGAATCGCCACCGGCTTTGCCCGTAAATGAAAAATACAGAGCTAGTTTCGATTCATTACGAGTGATGTACGAGAAAAACCTGAATCTTGTTAAATAATGTTTGCAATGTATCATCATGTTTTTGTCGGAAGTCGGAAGTCCGAAGCCGGGAGTAAGTCTTGTCCTGAAATGAGTTTACAGAAAAAGTAAACGTAAAACCGGGTTATGAAATCCGAAGTCGATGAACGAAGCATGAAGTTTGAAGATTGATTTGTCCTAAATGAAACTAAAATATAAAGGATGAAAGGCTCGATAAAGTACATTTTATTAATATTCAAACTGTCATAATTAGGGTCTGCTTACCCTAAATAAAAGGTGCAGCGCACAGTATTATACAATGTAAAGATGTCCTTTATTATCCAATAAAAAAGGGAGCCGCAGCCCCCTCTTTTGTTCATTTATGCTTAATAGAAGATAATATTACTGCAGAGCTCCCATTTTCTGGTTAAGGAAAGTGTCAACACGTTTCGAAACATCTTTCTGTTCGTATTGATCAGCAATCTGTTTCAGGGTATTAAAGAAACTGAACGACTCATTCAGATCCTCATCAAAATTACCACGAAATTCAGGATTGAGTGACAGAATATAATCCGTATTCTGCTCATAAATCTGCATCAGCCTGTCAGCAAGTTTGGTGCCTTTTTCAAAAGCGCCTGCTCTATAATACACATCCACAAACTGAATCATATAATAATCGAAATGGATTTTATTGTCGGGGAAAATCTGCTGAACATAATCACAAACTTTAACCGCCGAATCATTTTTCCCTTCAACCGTTAATTTACGTGCCAGGCGGGCAAAATTCTGCTTTGGGATCATCGTATTCCGATAGCTTTCACGGTCCACATATACACCCGGAGCACTCAGGTTACCCCATTTGCATTTGTTCATAAAAATATCGTACGAAGCTTCGGCATTTACACTTCCAACACCTCTGATATAGTCGCGTTCGTCAGGTTTTACAGGCATAAACCGGTAAACAAAACCTTCCTGGTAACAGTATTTATCCACATCCACGGCATCGCTGATACTCGATGGGCTTGCAAAATAAATTGGCCTTTTAAACTTGTTTTTAGCCAGAAAATCGAGCAGCATCAGGTCGTTTTTGTATAAATAGTTCGATTTGATATCCCATTCAACACTGCCAACAACCCTGTCGGCAAGGTTAGCCGGAACTATACCATCCCTGACCATAGCAGCCGAATCAACCGTGATCTTCACTTTCTTGGTAGGATAAATGGCTATTGACCTCGGTCCCGACTGGAATCGCGAAGCAGGATCATCACTGGCAATCAGATCAATAAGTTCCTGAAGTTCAACTCTTTCCTGCAACTGGCCTGAGTAAGCCGAAACTTCATTTATACCTTTATTATACTGATCGTACGTAAGTGTGAAAGGCAATGCTTCGGAATCGTAAATTTTCCGCATAAGCTGATGCACATACCAGTCGCCCGACGAAAGCATAAAGTTTACAACCCGCACATCGGTGCGAATTCCTTCCACTTCCTGGGCGTACCATAGAGGGAAAGTATCGTTATCGCCGTTGGTAATAAGTATGGCATTGGGCGCACACGAATTAAGGTAGTTTACAGCAAAATCGCGGGCTGCAAATTTGTTTGAACGGTTATGATCGTCCCAGCCTTCTCTTGCCATAAGCCCCGGAACTAATACCAGGCAAACAGCCGTAATAGGAATGGCGATGTATTTTTCATTTACTTTTTTCAGATAATCCCATAATGCCAGCACGCCTAAACCTATCCATATGGCAAACGGATAGAAGGAACCGGCAAAGGCATAATCGCGTTCGCGGGGCTGTTGCGGAGTTATATTCAGGTACATAACAATAGCCAGACCGGTCATAAAGAAGAGAAGCAACACAACCAGGAAACCATCGCTATGCTTGCGCAGATGGTAAAACAAACCTACAAGTCCGAGTATTAGCGGCAGGAAATAGAATTTGTTATTAGCCGGATTTTTCATGCTGTCGGGCAGGTTGCTTTGGTCGCCCAAACGTGGGTTATCAATTGCAGGAATTCCGCTCACCCAGTTTCCGTAACGGATTCCGCCATGACCTTCGATATCATTTTGCCTTCCGACAAAATTCCAGAAGAAATAACGCAAGTACATATGTCCCACCTGGTAGTTGAAAAAGAACCTTACATTTTCAACAAAAGTTGGTTTGTACAGAGTTTCCGTTTTTCCTTCGTCGTTTACCACATCAATAGGAATGCCTTTAATTTTTCCCCACGATTTGTATGATTGAATATGGCTTGGTTTCTGATTGCTCCACATACGTGGGAAAATAGTACTGAATTTAGGATCATAATTAGGAATGGTATTTTTCCTGTTGTCCGTCATTACATATTTGCCTTTTTTTGTGTCCTTTACATAAAAAGGTGTACCATCAGTGTATGGTTTGTTTTTATCGAGAGGCGCATTGTAATATTGTCCGTAGCCTAATGGCCAGGTACCGTATTGCTCGCGGTTGAGATACGAAAGTAAACTTACAGCATCGCTCGGATCATTTTCGTTGATAGGAGTGTTGGTATTGGCACGTATCACAAGCATAAAGAAGGATGAATATCCCATCAGTAAAAATGCAATCGAAAGGAAAACCGTATTGGCTGCCGAGCGCACCTGGCTGCGGTCGAACCGGCCGGGTACACTTTTGTACCAGTAATATACACCGGCTACCAGCAGCAAACCTAAAAATGTGGTCCACGAAAAAGCTGCCAATAAAAGCAACAATATGCCACCAACTATATATTCCTGGGTTGTATGCTTCGACTGATATGTAAACCTTATACTCCAAACCAAAGCGCCGATAAGCACCAGGAAATAAAATAATGTTCCTGTATTAAACGGTAGTCCGAAGCTATTGATAAACAAAATTTCGTATTTACCTGCCAGGCTAACTGAATAAGGAATAACAAGGTACATGATAAATGCAAGGATGAAAAACGATACTCCCAATGCAGTAACAACCCCTTTCCATGTGGTTTTGTATTTCCTGAAATAGAAAACCAGGGCAATTGCCGGTATGGCAAGCAGGTTCAGAAGATGGACACCGATGGAAAGTCCCATGAGGTAAGCAATGAGAATGATCCAGCGTTGCGAATGAGGCTGATCCGCTGCCTGATCCCATTTTAATATGGCCCAGAAAACAATAGCAGTAAAGAATGACGACATAGCATAAACCTCGCCTTCTGCAGCTGAAAACCAAAATGAATCGCTGAAAGTGTAAGCCAATGCGCCTACCAAACCGCTACCGAGGATAGCATACATGCGTCCTGTCGATATTTCTTCGTTTTTGGTGAATTTAAGCCCGAGCATGGTAATACTCCAGAAAAGGAATAAGATTGTGGCTGAACTGCTGATGGCTGACATATAATTGATCATCAACGCGACTTTGCTTACATCGCCAAAAGCAAATAAACTAAAAAAACGACCCAGTAGCTGGAAAAGTGGTGCTCCCGGCGGGTGGCCAACCTGTAGTTTAAAGGCGGTTGAAATGTATTCGCCGCAATCCCACCAGCTGGCGGTAGGTTCAACGGTTGACAGGTAAACCCACGACGAGAGCGCAAAAATTAGCCACCCCAGGAGGTTATTCAGTTGCCTGAATGTTTTCATGAAAAGTATAGTTTAATGAATAAACAAAATTTTGAAGGCACGAAATTAACCAAATAATACGAAGTTTGATTAACTTTTAGCAAATGTTATGAAATTGCGGCCATAACTGAATGGTGATACTCCCTAACGCCATACTAAAGGAAGGTTTCGGTAATAATAAGGTGTGTCAACCGGCCTATGGGTTATCATACTTTTGTTGGATTACGCCAGTATTAAAGCAATTACCTTTTGCATGTATTTACTTCTGGTTAATGATATAGGATGGCAGGACTGCTCAGTACCTTTCGGAATCCGGCATATCATACTCCGTCCTCAATAACCGGCGTATTGTTTTTAGCTTTTCTTCTGTAAGGAATCCACCATGCGAAGAACCCGGTTATCAATATTAGCACAGAAGCCAATCCTGTTAAGGGCACTACGAGAATATAGAACGGGCCGGCAATAAATTCCCATATTCGCCCGGTATGTATCTCCTGCGATGTGTTCCAGAGTGAGATAGGGCTGCTTTTAATAACTTCGTCAGTCATTGCAGCAAAGCTTTCGCTGTCGCCCATCGGGATAGCACCAGCCGCATAATCAAATAAATACTGATGACCATTTGGCTTGGTGATTAGCCCTGACACCGAAATCGCCCCAAATGGAGAACCGCTTGCACTGCCTTGGTTTAAAGGTAATTTAGTGAAATAGTCTATCACTATTCCTTGTTCAGGAATCCATTTGTAAATCCCCGAAAAACTTCCAACCAGGTATTCGCCGGTCGATATTTTTTCAAAGACATTTATTCCCATAATACTTACCGGAGGCTGAACGCGATATTTGCGTAATATAGATCCAAATTGGTCATCGGAATAATATATTCCGTCAGAGGTTGCAACAACAAACCGATTTAGTGTTTCATCAAAAAGCAAGTCGCGAAATTTGTCGTCCCAGGGATTTGGATCATCAAGTTTTGAGTGTTTTAGTTTGTTCACCTCACTGTTGCCAATTGCTATAAGCAATGGCGGACGAAGAAACATTCCGGTTGTAGTAGTAAGCAGCAAAATTAGTATCGACCAGTATCCAAGCCTGTTATGCCAGGTAAGCGAAAAACGGTTAATTCTCTTAATCCTGCTTTTTGCAGATGCCTGCACTCTTTTTAATAGGTGCGGCGCCAGCCAGTAAAAAAGTCCCGAAAGTGTAACGAAAATAAATATCAAGCCTACCAGGTCAACCAGCAATTTACCGGCTATTCCATATATTTCGCCGCTATGTATAACCCATACGGTGCGGAATAAACTCACTTTATTATCAGAATCTTCGCCGGGAAGTACATTTATTTTGCTAAAAACAAGTGTTTTAGCATTTGTGTTTGCCACTAATAAGCCCGAACGGGTCAACACCAGAAGCGAATCATTTTTCTCAATAATTTTAACTATACGCTCTTCTTTTACCGGCAAAGCTATTTTCTTCCATTCGGTGTCATATTCATAAAGGCCGAATAACGTTCCCGCAAATAGCCTGTTGTTACGGGTGGATAATAAAGAGTATATCCTGCGGTTGTCAATCCCTTTTGGGAATCCTTTGTTGAAATCACTGAAAGAATTTAGGAGACTATCGGTTTTCCAAACGCCAATATTTCCATAAACAAGCAACGAATCACTGCTTATTTTTTCAACTGATTTTAAGGCAGCTGTATTCCAGTTGTTGTATTTATAATTTCCGGGTAACCATTTTCTGTTTAAGTCCATGGAGGAAAACAAACTCCTGTGGTTCATAATAATTCCGGAAACGGCAAATAGTAAAATGAAAAGCGCAAATATAATTCCCGGCCATTTATGATATTTCTTAAACCATCGGAGTAGTCGGTCTTTCTTTTTGTGATTCGATGAAGCCATATTTTTTTGCAGTAACAATTTTGTCGGTATAGTTGAGGGCGGCAAAAGTAGCTATTTTTTAAAATATGAGATTCCCCAAAAATTATGCAGCCAAATTACCTGCTACAGATTGGGTGTAAGATTTTTTAATACATTTATCGCGCTCCAGAAACTCATTTCAGCCAATGTTTTTTAATCGAAAAACTAACACTTATTTTTACAAAACAGGATTGCTCATTCTATTGCTATCTATTTTTTATCCGATATGTATTAATGCACAGAGCGAAGCTGATATATGGGCTGTTGGGTCAGGTAAACAATTCAACTTTCGATCCGGAACTCTTGAAGTTTCCGCTTTTAATGGCAACCCAAATGCCAAAGCAACTATTTGCGATAAGGACGGCAATTTGGTTTTGTATTCTGATGGCCGTACAATCTGGAACAGCAATAACGAAACTCTTATAAACGGCGAGGAACTCATCAAGCCTGGTGAATATTTTAGTAATCTTCCTGTATTTATACCCTATCCCAAAAAAGAAGGTTGGTATATCCTTATTTATGAGGAAGATAAAAACACTATTTCAGCAGGTATGTATAACAATACACTTTACTATGCCGAAATAAATACCAATGCTTACGGCGGAAGGGGCGAAGCAGTAAGGAAAAATATAAAAATACACGACAATTATCATGATGGTCCTACAATAGCAGGGTATTGCAACAACAGCTATTATTGGTTGATTATCGATAGGAATGATAATGTAGTTGGTAATATTGGGCGCGACAGGATTTATTTTTATAAAATTGATGAAAATGGCATATCACTCACTCCAATAATAAACGATGATATTGATATTGGGAATTCCGGTGGATATAAGTTCTCGCCAAATGGAGATAAATTCTGTTTTGGATTCCAGTATAACGTCGGTCAAATAGTTTCCTGCCAGATTGTTGATTTTGATTTTACCAATGGGAACTTATACAATTATAGGAATGCCGGATATGAGATATATCCAGATGTTGAATTTTCTCCTGATAGCCGGCTGTGCTATTATTTTTCAGGTGCAAACCTGGTTCAGGTCGATGCAGGCTTTTCGGATTCAAAAAAAACATTGAATTCAGTAAAAACAATACGTACATTAAATTCTGATACTTTAATAACTCTTCCGGGGATGGATTTGCAATTAGCCCCCGACGGGAAAATATATTTTTTATATTTCGAAATTCAGGATCAAAAAACGAAGATGGGGAGAATTAATAATCCCAATAATAGCGGTGATGCTTGCGGTGTTGAAATGGATTACTACACATTTGATTTTGAAATATATAGATTCCCTGAATTTCTTACCAGTTTTTTCAGAGATAAAAACCCTGAAAACATTGAGGAAGTAATGGCTGATGCCGGTCCGGAATTTGAAATCTGCTCAGGAACTTCCGGCACATTAGGTAAACCTGGAAATCCTGATGTTTTTTACAAATGGAGTCCTGAAGATAATATTTCCGATCCTTTTGAGGCAAACACAATTTTTACCGGACCAGTAAATTATGGTTCTCCCTCTCTGGTTACTCTCATGCTGCGCGCTACTGACGGAAACTGCTGGGTTAATTTCGATACTACCAAAGTAACGATTTTGCCTGCACCAAAAGCTTTGCCGCTTTACGGAAGCTGGTCGGTTTGTCCGTTTGTTGAAGGTGTAGATTATTGGACGGTTGATGACAATAATACGCTGCATTGGCTGGCTGATGGAGGTTTAATAGTATCAGATCCGGCAAACGATACTATTAAAATAAGCTGGTTTGATACCAATCCAAGTGCTTTGGCAAGTGTATTTTCGACGAATAGCTACCAGTGTAATTCCGAAACCACAGTTTTTCCTGTTCGTATTAATGTTCACCTCATCACCGAAACACCTAAAGGATTAAACAATATTTGCATTGCAAGCAGTAAAAATATCCTTTACCGGATCGGCAATACAAATGGTTCCGTTTATAACTGGATTGTTGATGACGGGGATATTACCTCGGGACAAAGTACCAACCAGATAGTTGTTAACTGGAACACTGCCGGGCAGCATTCAGTTTTTGTGCAGGAAACAAGCGTTACAACTGATACCATTTGTTTTGGCGAATCGCAACCTTTGGTGGTCGAAATAGTAAATGACAGCCTTGAAATAGAGCTTAACCAGGTTTCATTTAACAGCGATAATAACCTAATCATCAGCTATTCTTCTGCAAAACTTCAGGATATGATCCATTCGCTTTTTCTTTTGATACTGAGTGAAGATGGGGATACGATTCAGGAGTCGCGAATACCCATTCAAACAAACAGTGAGTACATTTATGTTCCGCCCGCTTCGGCTTTGAATCCGGTAATTATGCAACTCAAAGTCAATAATTCATGCAATGAAGTGTTTCACTCCAATAAGCAACAAGTAATTGTTTTAAAAGGAGAAATAGCTGATTCACCCGAGAAAATAGTGCCGCGCTGGAATATAAACAGTTTTTGGGCAACTGACAGATTAAAACATGAAGTATGGCATTCGGAAAATGGAACTGACGGCTGGGAACTTATCTTCCTTATCGAAACAGGTAATGAATTCATTTACACCATTCAGGGAGTATCATTGACCCACTTTTTCAAGGTTAAAGAAATAAATCAGGATAAAAATAATGATTCGTGGTCGAACACCATCAAAATGGAAATTGATGATGCTTTGATAATACCCGATGTGTTTACACCTAATGGCGATGGTTTCAACGATGTGTGGGAATTCAGTAACATTGGCTTTCATCCGGTTAAAAATATTATTGTTTATGATAAATACGGGCAAAAAGTATTTGAATCCAGCAGCGGATATATTCCCTGGGATGGTGGTATTAAAGGGAAAATTATCCAGGGCACGTATTTATATCAAATCACTTTCGATTCGGGAGATATCAGGTATGGTCAGATAACAGTTTTACTATGAAATCAGTTAAATCAGCGGTTATAGTAATTCTGGTGCTTATAGCAATTCAGCTCAAAGCGCAGGACTTCCCGTTTCATTATTTTACCATCCTCAATCCGATGGTGAATAATCCTTCTTTTGCTGCACACGAAAGTAAAATCAAAGCAGATCTGGCAACCTATAATCTATGGGCCGGTGGTTTTAAACCTGTGAGCGATTTTATGGTTAGTTTTTCGGTAGAGCCCGATTTGCGCAAACGGGAAAGGAAATCACGCAATCTGCCATGGGTTGGTTTGGGTGCTTCGGTATTAAGGGAAAGGATTGGTCCGTTCAATCAACTTATTTTCAATGCTATATATGCTTATCATATTCCATTGTCGCGCAGTTCTCGTCTGTCTTTTGGCATCAGCGGAATAGTTGAAAATCTGAACATTGATATAAATTCACTTAGCCCAAGCCATGGTGGCGATCCACGACTGGTTAACGGGAACAACAGCTCCACAATAATTGATGGTGGATTTGGCACAACCTATCGCAACAAGGATTTTCAACTATCGTTTTCAGCGTTAAACCTTGCACCTGCTACTTTCAGGTTTGATGATAGCCCCGCAAAAGACATAAGCCGATACAGAAAGTTATTTTTGACAGGCAATTATAAATTCCAGCTTTCCGAAAAAATTGGTTTTAAACCCGAGGTAACGGTACGTAATTCCGTTCAGGATGAAATACAATATGATATTTCAATCAGATCCGAACTCAACTATTTGGCTTTTGGAATTGGTTACCGCAGTGAGAGTTCGATTTTTATTTTTACACAGGTACTTTATAATGATTTTGTGTTTACTTATTTATCTGAAAATCCAATACATGCCAAACACATGATCGGGAACGGGCACACATTTGCCATAGGTTGGAATATGAAAAAATAGTGCTGAGATCATTCAACTGTTCAACTCTGTTTTTCCGGTTTTTCAGCATAAAGGTTAAAATAGGTTATCAAAGGTTTTGCGGCTTGTAACTTATTAAGAGACTGTCTAAATTTCTCAAAAAGTACCCTCCCCAACCCTCCCTGATTTCAGGGAGGGGGTAAATAGTGCTATATTCAGGCTTTTTCCTTTATAGCAAATCCATTTTAGCAAGTTCTCCCCCTGATTTCAGGTGGAGTCAGAGGGGGTAAAAATGAATTTATGAAATTTTAGACAGTTTCAAAATTCCGATAAAATGCAAATACTTTCACTTTAGGCAATTCAGGAAGTTTTTTTTGAATTGTGTATTTCACAGGTAAATTCAATAAATTTAATGAAAATACATCCATATAATATTGCCTAAACAACTCATAATTAAGCCTGTAAACGAAAATGTCACACACCCGGAATACTTTTTTCGAATAAATTTACATATGTAAAAAAATAATACTACTTTTGCAGTCCTTTTGGAAGGAAAATCAAATTTGTCCGATGGTGTAAAGGCAGCACGAATGGTTTTGGTCCATTCGGTCTAGGTTCGAATCCTGGTCGGACAACTTCGATATAAACAACCGGTAATGATTGTTTTTAGTAACATAAATCCGGTCAACAGAAATCAACAGTTTGCATACCTATAGTATCATGCAAACTCGTTACGACAAGTGGAGGGGACTTTTGTCCCCTCTTTTATTAAATTGCATTTTTTAACTGAAACAAAGCAATACCAATGATCAGCGAACAACTCATAAAAGATCTTACCACTCAACATCTTGAGGGAAGCGATCGTTTTATAGTAAGCGTTGCAGTGCGTTCCGATAACCGCATCCGTATTTTTATCGATAGCGATACGCATGTACTTATTGAGCATTGTATTGAACTAAGTAAATTTATTGAGTCGCAACTGGATCGCGAAACCGAAGATTTTGAATTGAATGTATCTTCATCAGGTCTTGATCAGCCTTACAAACTCTCACGTCAGTACATCAAAAATATTGGCCGCGAAGTTGCAGTCCTTTTAAAAGACAACAACAAAACTGAAGGTACTCTTCTTGCAGCTGATGCTGAAGGATTTACTGTAAAGTCAATCACTAAAGTTAAAAAAGCGATTACCGAAACTACGCATACCTTTCTTTATAGCGATATAAAGGAAACCAAAGAAATAATTAAAATCTGAAACTCAAATAATTGATTTGCCATGGGCGAAATGGAACACATCAACCTGGTCGAGACATTTTCTGAATTCAAGGAATTCAAGAACATTGATCGTGAAACCCTGATGCGTATTCTCGAAGACGTATTCAGGCATATGTTGATTAAAAAGCATGGTACCGACGAAAACATCGATATCATTGTCAATGTCGACAAGGGTGACCTCGAAATCTGGCGTAAGCGCACCATTGTTGAAGATGACCAAATGGAAGATGATAATCTCCAGATTTCATATTCCGAAGCCATCAAGATTGAACCCGACTTCGAAGTTGGCGAAGAGGTAGTTGAACCTATCAAACTTGCCGACATCGGACGCCGCGAGATTCTTACCGTAAGGCAAAATCTGATTTCGAAAGTTCAGGAATACGAAAAGGACAATATCTTCCGTAAATATAAGGATCGCATTGGCGATATAGTTACAGGCGAAGTGTATCAGGTATGGAAAAATGAAATCCTCGTTCTCGACGATGAAGACCTGGAACTAACCATGCCACGATCGGAACAAATTCCTGGCGATTTCTACCGTAAAGGTGATACCATACGTGCCGTTGTTGCCCGCGTGGATATGAAGAAAAACTCACCGGTTATCATACTTTCGCGTACATCGCCACTCTTTCTTGAGCGTTTGCTCGAAGCGGAGGTTCCCGAAATTTTCGACGGGCTTATTACTATCAAAAACATTGTACGTGTGCCTGGCGAAAGAGCTAAAATAGCTGTTGAATCATACGACGACCGTATCGATCCTGTTGGTGCCTGTGTTGGTATGAAAGGATCGAGAATTCATGGAATTGTCCGTGAGTTAAGAAATGAAAATATTGATGTTATCAATTTCACTTCCAATTCAAGCCTTTACATTCAGCGTTCGTTAAGCCCGGCTAAAATTACTTCCATTACTCTCGATGATGAAAGCAAGAGAGCCGAAGTTTATATGAAACCCGACCAGGTTTCGCTGGCTATCGGTAAAGGTGGTCATAACATTAAACTTGCAGGAAAACTTACCGGATACGAAATCGATGTTTACCGCGATACCGATTCCGATTACGAAGATGTTGACCTGCAGGAATTCAATGATGAAATCGATCAGTGGATAATCGACGAATTGAAAAGTATTGGTTGCGATACAGCCAAAAGTGTACTTGAACTCAGCGCTGATGAATTAGTGCGCCGTTCGCAGCTGGAAGAAGAAACCATCCGCGAAGTGCACAGGATTTTGAAAGCCGAGTTCGAATAATCCACAATCACAGATGATGGCGAGCTGAAAATAAGCAAAACAGTGAACCACCAGGGCATTGCATACACTGCAAGCTGGCTCATCTCTGTAATCAATTAACAAAAGTTTGAAAATTAAATCGTACTTTTACTCACTTATTCCGAGCTTCAGGCGAAATTTCGAAAAAAGCATGTCAGACGGACCTATATCAATCAGGCTTGGAAAAGCCGCAACCGAATTTAATGTCGGTGTATCCACTATCGTTGATTTCCTTCACAAAAAGGGATTCAAAATTGATAGTAATCCGAACACTAAGTTGAATCCGGATATGCATACTCTTTTGTTGAAAGAATATCAGCCCGATAAGGCTGCAAAGGATATTGCAAAACATATTGAGTTGGAGTATCAGGCTCAGAAAGCTGCTAAAGCCGAGGAAAAGAAACCGCTCGTCAAAGAAACTGCTGAAGTTAAAGTAGTTAAGGAAAGCGAAGTAAAACCTGTGGTTCCGGCACCTGTAGAAGCACCTGTTGCTCCCAAGCCGGTTGTTGTTCAGGCTCCACCTGCTGAAATTGTTCCTGCGAAAAAGGTTATTGCTGAAACACCGGCTGAAGCAGCGCCAGTTGCTAAACCTGTTTCTGCACCTGTTGCAAAAGAGGAACCAGCAGTTAGTTCCGAAAAGGAGCCAGAAATCAAACTTCCCCAGGCAGAAACTATTACTGAGAAACCAGTGACTCCGGAAGTTAAGCATGAAACTGTTCAGGTTGTAAAAACACCGGAACCTATTGCTGAGAGTAATGCTCCGGTTGAAAAAGAAATTGCTCCTGTTGCCGAAATCAGTGACGAAACTGCTGAAACAGCACATACTGGCCCTAAAGTTTTGGGGCGAATTGACCTGAAACAATTTGATAAAAAGCCAAAGAAAAAGGAAAAACCTGAAAAGGCTGCTTCTAAAGATCATAAAAAAGTATATGTTGAAGCACCAAAGGATGTTGCTCAACAAAAAGTAAGCCCACCTAAACAGGGTGAGGTTGCAGTTCCGGTAGTCGCAAAAGTGAAAGAAAAAACTGCTGTTGCTCCGGTTATTACTCCTGCTGAAACTATTGTTCCTGCTGTTACTCCTGTAGCAACTGACGATTCACCGGCACGTGCAACAGATCAACCATCGGCTGACGGTTTGTATCATAAGAACGATGCTAATTATCTTGCCACCAAGTTTACCAAACTCGAAGGGCCTAAGATTTTAAGTAAAATTGAATTACCATCACCTTCGCGTCCTGAACCTCGCAAACCTGTTGCGTCATCAAGTGATGAGGACAGCAAGTCGAAGAAACGTAAACGCAAACGCCTGAACAAAGGCAAAACCGGTACTACAGAAGCAACTCCGGGAGCAACTCCGGGAACAACAACACCAAGAGTTGTAACCCCTGCCAGGCCTCACGACAGGAATAAACCAAAACCAGCCGCTAAAGGACATTCACGTCATGCTGAGCCTAAAGCTGAGCTTACGGAAGAGGATATCGCAAAACAAATCAAGGAAACCTTGCAACGCTTAAGCGGTACAGGGAAATCGAAAGCTTCGAAATACCGCCGCGAGAAAAGGAATGTTGCCAGTCAGCATATGCAGGAGGAAATTACAAAGCTGGAAAAGGATAAATTGACACTCAAAGTAACTGAATTTGTTACTGCCAACGATCTTTCAGTCATGATGGATGTACCTGTTACAAAGATTATTGCAACCTGTATGGCTGTTGGTATGTTTGTTTCAATTAACCAGCGCCTCGATGCAGAAACTATTTCAGTGTTAGCTGACGAATTTGGTTATAAGGTTGAGTTTGTAAGTGTTGAAGTGCAGGAAGCTATTGACAACTCCGATGAAACTGACGATCCCTCGCAGCTGAAACCCCGTAATCCTATTGTTACTGTTATGGGTCACGTTGACCATGGTAAAACATCGCTCCTCGACCATATACGCAGTGCCAACGTAATTGCAGGAGAAGCAGGAGGTATAACCCAGCATATCGGTGCTTACGAGGTACAACTGGAAGATGGACGTAAGATCACTTTCCTCGATACTCCTGGTCACGAAGCATTTACAGCTATGCGTGCCCGTGGTGCACAGGTTACTGACATTGTAATTATTGTAGTTGCAGCTGACGATACCGTGATGCCACAAACTAAAGAGGCTATCAATCACGCTCAGGCAGCTGGTGTTCCGATGGTATTTGCCATCAATAAAATTGATAAAAACGGAGCAAATCCTGAGAAAATAAAAGAAGAACTTTCGAAACTTAATATTCTTGTCGAAGATTGGGGCGGTAAATACCAAAGCCAGGAAATTTCGGCGAAAAAAGGTATTAATGTTACCGAACTTCTTGATAAAGTATTGCTCGAAGCCGAATTACTCGATCTCCATGCTAATCCGGAAGCCAGGGCTTCAGGTACGGTTATCGAATCTTCATTGGATAAAGGCCGCGGATATGTTGCAAAACTCCTCGTTCAGAATGGTACTCTTAAACTGGGCGACTTTATACTTGCCGGTTCGGTTTATGGTAAAGTAAAAGCCATGTACAACGAGCGAAACCTTCCTGTTAAAGAAGCTGGTCCATCGGCACCGGTACTTTTACTCGGACTTACAGGTGCGCCACAGGCAGGCGATAAGTTTAAAGTAATGGTTGACGAACGCGAAGCTAAACAAATAGCTACCAAACGTCAGCAGTTGCAGCGCGAACAAGGTATCCGTACACAAAAACATATTACACTTGACGAAATCGGCCGCCGTATTGCTATCGGTGATTTCAAGGAACTGAATATAATTGTGAAAGCTGACGTTGACGGTTCGGTGGAAGCATTGTCCGATTCGTTACTCAAACTATCTACGCCACAGGTACAGGTAAATGTTATCCACAAGAGTGTGGGTGCCATTACCGAAAGCGATGTATTGCTTGCATCGGCATCCAATGCTATTATAGCCGGTTTCCAGGTACGTCCGAGTATGAGTGCCCGCAAATTAGCCGAGCGCGAAGAAATCGATATCCGTTTCTATTCCATTATCTATACGGCTATCAACGAAATCAAGCTGGCAATTGAAGGTATGCTCGCTCCTGAAATTGAAGAAAAGATTGTTTGCAACGTTGAGATCCGCGAAGTATTCCGCAATTCGAAAGTGGGTGCAATTGCAGGATGTATGGTACTCGATGGTAAAATAACCCGTAACACACGCATCCGCGTTATCCGCGATGGTATTGTGGTTCACACCGGATCGCTGGGTTCGCTCAAACGTTTCAAGGATGATGTAAAAGAAGTACTTACCGGTTATGAATGCGGATTGAACATCGATAACTTTAATGATATCAAAATTGGTGATATTGTTGAAGGATATGAAGAAGTAGAAGTAAAACGGAAACTTTAGTTTTATTTACTGGGTGACTCGACTTCACCCCGTGATACATAGAAAAACGGCTGCCTTTGGGTGGCCGTTTTTAGTTTAGAGTTCAGGTTTCGGGGAGGGTGCAATTTGAAATCGCAACTCTATTAGGTTTGGTATATTAGTGAGGGTTTGACTTTAAGTCAAGCCCTCACTATAACAAGCCTAAACAGAAAACACCGGCAAAATTACCGGTGTCCTGTATTATTCAGAAGATTTATTATTTATCGCTGTATCGTTTCTTCTCTGCCAGGGCCCGACGATAGTATTTTAACCGGTAATCCAACTGTATTTTCAATAAAACCGGTGTATTCTTTCAGTTTGGCAGGTAGCAGATTATAATCGCTGATACCATTAAGCGGCTGTTTCCAACCTTCGAATGATTCGTATAAAGGTTTTACAGGGTTTGCCAAGGTTTCGTAGGTAAGATCCTGAACAGTTTCTCCATTCACTTCGTAACCGGTACAGATATTTATTGTTTCAAAATCGTTCATCACATCCGATTTCATCATTACCAGGTCAGTAACTCCATTGAGCATAATAGCATAGCGCAGGGCAGGCAAATCGAGCCATCCGCAACGGCGCGGACGTCCGGTTGTGGACCCGAACTCTTTACCATGATCGCGCAGGCTTTCACCGGTTGCATCATTTAACTCGGTAGGAAATGGTCCGCTGCCGACACGTGTACAATATGCTTTAAAAACCCCGAAAACCTTTCCTATTGCCGATGGCGGAACCCCAAGCCCGGAACAAACTCCGGCTGTAATAGTATTGCTTGAAGTAACATACGGATACGATCCGAAATCAATATCCAGCAAACTACCCTGTGCGCCTTCAGCTAAAATGGTTTTACCTTCGGCTAACGCTTTGTTGATGTACAATTCGCTGTCAATTAAAGGGAATGTGCGGAGTTCTTCAATAGCTGCAAACCAGTTTTTCTCATATTCGTCAAATGACGATTTATCAATCAGTTGTGTTTTATGATCAAAATTGTACGATTCAAGTATTTTGATGTGCCTAATTTTCAGCGCGTTATATTTATCAGTAAAATCATTGGCAAGTATATCTCCGAATCGTAATCCGTAACGGGCGGTTTTATCCGTGTAACATGGACCAATTCCTTTAAGCGTTGATCCAATTTTGCCTGCACCCATGGCTTGCTCATAAGCGGCATCCAGCATACGGTGTGTAGGCAGAATGAGGTGAGCGCGTTTCGAAATGCGGAGGTTAACCCGTGGGTCAACACCTTTAAGTACAAGCTTTGCAAGTTCCTGCGATAAAATATAAGGATCAGCGATTACTCCGTTACCGATAATATTTATTTTTTCGGGATGAAATATCCCTGAGGGAATAGTGTGCAAAACATGCTTGTCTCCTTCTATCTGTAGGGTGTGACCTGCGTTGGGCCCTCCCTGAAACCTTGCTATAATATCGTATTGCGGTGTAAGAACATCCACAATTTTACCTTTTCCTTCATCGCCCCATTGCAGGCCTAGCAGTACATCTATCTTCATTTAAACACAAATTAAGCAACCCTTTTGGGGTTGCTGTTCATAGTGTTGCAAAGATAAAATTATTTGCTGACAGTGCCTGAAAAAATGCAAGTCAAAATGAGTGGAAACCTGATTAATTTACAACTTCTGACTTTATGCGCGTACCGTATAGTGTAAGTGCATGATGAGAAATTTTCAGGCCGAGAGTTTTCTCAACCGAAGTAATTATATCCTGTAAACGGGGATCGCAGAATTCGAGCACATCACCATTTTCAATATCTATAAAATGGTCGTGTTGCTTGAATTTGAATGATTTTTCAAACTGTGCGCAATTATGCCCGAACTGATGCTTGGAAACCAGATTGCAGCTTAAAAGTAACTCAATCGTATTATATAAGGTTGCACGGCTTACACGGTATTTATTATTCTTCATCTGGATATAGAGAGTTTCTATATCAAAGTGACCGTCAGTTGAATATATTTCCTTGAGAATTGTAAATCGTTCAGGTGTTTTACGATGACCCTGCTTCTCAAGATAGTCAGTAAACAGTTTTTTAACTGTTTCGTAAGTAAGTTTCTTTGAATCAGCTATCATGCTTTTAAATTTGTGGTAAAATTATAAAAATTTCCTATCACTATTTAGAATAAATAAAAATAGATGCAAATTAATTATATAATCCTGAGTACCAAGTTTGCCATATGAATCAGCAGCGGGTAAAAGCATTGTGAATTACGCACAGTTTGGCCGGAACTAGGTTTTTATAAACCGCAGCATCCGCGATGCAGCAGATACTCCTTCAATTTGTTTTATTCTTTCGACAGTGCGGTTAATATCAAGTGTATCATGAATAAAGAAACTGATATAGGCTTCGTACAATTCGCCGGCAGTATCAATATGAAACGAGCGGATGTTAAAATGCATTTCGGTGCTTATTACTCCAATAATATCCGAAATCATACTTTTGCGGTCGAAGCCGCTTATTTTAATTCCTCCCAGGAATACATTCATCTGCTTGTTGCTCCAGCTTGCATGTATAACCCTGTTGGCTGAACGAGCCATAAGTTCTATTGCATCGTTGCAATTGGTGCGGTGAACGGCCCAATGCTCTCCGTCGGGGGTGTATGCTATAATTTCATCACCGGGCAAGGGATGGCAACAGGTGGCTATTCCGAAATTTAAATCATCGATATCGTAAATTACCGATTGTTTAGCCTTCAACTTTATTGATTGTGTTGGCTGTTCCCTGCCTGTAGCTTTATCATCCGTTAAAGATACTGAACTCAGTTCGCGATGATCCAGATTAATAAATTCCAATACCTTACTGTCAGGTATTTCGTCGAGATATATTTTGTAAAATAAATCGGCCGGACTTGTAAATCCAAGATAATCGCACAAACGGCTTATAGCGCTTTTGCTGAATTTTATTTCATACTTTCTGAATGTTTCTTCCAGTTTTATCCGTCCTTCAACAGCCTGAACTTTTCGCTGTTCTTTTAGTGCTTCTTTAATGCTGAACCTGGCACGCGGAGTTATAGCATAATCGAGCCATTCTTCTTTAGGGAAACTCTTTTTCGATGCTATAACTTCTACCTGATCGCCGCTTCGAAGCTGCTGGTTTAATGGAACAAGGTTACGGTTTACTTTAACTCCGATGCAGTGGTTACCCAACTCGGTGTGAACAAGGTATGCAAAATCAAGGACTGTACTTCCCGAAGGCAATGTTTTGAGGTGACCTTTGGGAGTCCACACAAATACTTCGTCGCTGAAAAGTGTAAGCTTGATATCGTCGAGAAAGTTGAGTGTATCCGCATCAGGCGATTTCAGGATTTTACGTACTTCTTCGAGCCAATCGTCGAGACCCGATTCCTGTGCTTTGTCTTTATCAATCTGTTGTTTGTATTTCCAGTGGGCAGCATACCCACGTTCGGCAATCTCATGCATTCTGCGTGTTCGTATCTGTACTTCTACCCATTGGCCTGTAGGACTCATTACTGTTGTATGCAACGATTCGTAACCATTGGCTTTAGGTGTCGAAATCCAGTCGCGTAACCGGTTTTGCTTAGGATTATAATTGTCAGTTACAAGCGAATAAACCCGCCAGCAATCTATTTTTTCGAACTCAGGAGGCGAATCGATAATAATACGAACGGCGAACAAATCGTATACTTCATCGAAAGGGATTTCCTTTACCTGCATCTTTTTATAAATGGAATATACCGATTTAGCCCTTGTATCTATTTCAAAAACAATACCTTGTGCAGCCATCGCTTTTTTGATAGGGAAAATGAATTTTTGAATAAAACGGCTTCGTTCCGTTTCGCTTTCCTGGAGCTTTGTGGAGATGGTTCGGTATATTTCAGGTTCGTTGTACTTGAGAGCAAGGTCCTCCAGTTCACTTTTTATAACATACAATCCCAGGCGGTGAGCCAGTGGCGAATAGAGGTATAACGTTTCGGCAGCAATATTCTGTTGTTTTGACGATGGCATCGAATCGAGTGTACGCATATTGTGCAGGCGATCGGCCAGTTTTATAAGTATCACCCTTACATCGTCGCTGAGGGTTAATAGCATTTTCTTTATACTTTCGACCTGAGCTGTTGATTCAAGCCGTTCGTATCCATCTTTGATTTTGGTTAAACCATCAACAATATAAGCAACTTTATCACCAAAATTATGCCTGATCATATCAAGGGTATAGTCAGGATTATCCTCAACCACATCGTGAAGCAAGGCACTGATAATAGCAGTTTCGCCAAGGCCGATTTCACCGGCTACTATGCGGGCTACTTCCAGTGGATGATAAATATAAGGTTCGCCGGTACGTCTGCGCATGGTGTTATGCGCCTGCGATGCCATAATGAAAGCTTTACGAACCTGGTTATTCGGCAAAATACCTTTATTGGCACTCCATGCTCTCATTAAAGCCTGGTATCGTTTTACAATTTCTTTTTTCTCCTTCTGCGGATCTATGGCATACATAATCAGACCTTCCTCTATGAACTCGGTAAAATTAGGAAAAAAGCTGTTACTCCAGGTAGCTGTTGTTTCTTAATTTGATTTACCCGGCATTCAGCGCAATGCATTTATAAATATACTGATCGGTGATTCCTTTCTGTTTTACCAGACTAAAATCTCCCGGCTCATAAAACTACCATCCGACCACGGGATGTTGGAATTGTGTTTAAACCATGTTAGTTTATAACAATCAGTTATAACGACTGAAATGTATTTTATGGGTGAAATCTGATTAATATTTCAGATCAAATCAGTCGAAGTGCAAGTAAAAGCATAGACCTTACAAAAGAAGATTTTTACGGGATACTCTTTTGGTCTAAGCTTCATTAAACCTTTGATTGCGGTTGAACAATGTGTTTTTTGCTGCCAAGCAATTGAATATTAAAATATTATCGCACTTGCTTTCCCGAAAGGCAATTCCTTTAATTCCATCTTGCCAAACAAAAGCATTAAAATAGTTAATAAAGCATAGATAATTTGTACTTTTGGAGTGCAAAGTCACAGTGTTTTGATGTGTTGTGGCAAAGCACCTGAAGAATTCCTTATTATATGAAGAAATACCTCATTCCGCTTTTGTTATTTTTCTGGTTTGCAAATCCGGCATGGGCTACCCATGAGCGTGCCGGAGAAATATCATTTAAATATATATCGGGCCTCACCTATGAAATTACCATTGTAACTTACACCTATGCACCCAGTCCGGCTGATCGTTACGAATTGGAAATCAGCTGGGGCGATAGTACCCGTAGCATCTTACAGCGTAGTAACGGTGAGCTTACAGGCCTCGGGTATTTTGGCGAAATTATCGGACCAGATCTTAAAAAAAACCTTTATATAGGTATTCATACTTTTCCCGGAGCTGCTACCTATAAAATTACACTCGAAGACCCTAACCGCAATTATGGAATACAGAATATTCCTAATTCGGTGGAAATACCTTTTTTTATTGAAACACAACTGACGATAAACCCTTTTATCGGTGCCAATTCGTCGCCTCAATTGCTATTACCTCCTGTTGATCAGGGATGTGTTGATAAAACATTTTTACACAATCCGGGAGCTTTTGATCCTGATGGCGACAGTCTCACGTTTCGCCTAACCGCATGTCGTGGTGCCAATGGAGAGAATATTCCGGGTTTTGTATTTCCCAACCAGATTGGAACAAATGTAGGAAGTGTTTTTAAAATGAATCCTTCAACCGGCGATATTATTTGGCAGGATCCGAAAATGCAGGGCGAATATAACATAGCTTTTCTTATTGAAGAATGGCGTAATGGCTTAAAAATCGGATATATGACCCGCGATATGCAGATTACTATTGTAACATGCGATAATAATCCTCCGGTTATTGTGCCTATACATGATACATGCGTTGAAGCCGGAGATACTTTGCAATTCGGAGTGTATGCTTCGGATGTTGACAATAACAACATAACTCTAACCGCAGCCGGTGCTCCTTTCGAAATTATAAATCCAGCTGAATTTTTCAATCTCGCGGATACAACAGCAGGATATAGCGAAGGTCTTTTCAGGTGGGAAACAAAATGTGCCCATGTGAGGAAAAACCCATACCAGGTTTATTTTAAAGCGGTTGACGATGATAAGCCAGTTAATCTTTTCGACCTGAAAAGTATGAATATAACTGTAGTTGGCCCGGCACCGGAAAACCTTACAGCAGCAGCCTTGGGAAATACAATACTGCTAAACTGGGACGAAAACCGTTGTGCCAACATTAGCGGATATCAAATATACAGAAGAAATGGTTTTGTGGGATATATTCCCGGTTATTGCGAAACAGGAGTGCCGGCATATACAGGCTATAGACTTATTTCAACTATAAATACAAAAGATATTGAATTTACAGATAGCGATGTTTCGAGAGGAATTGAATATTGCTATATGGTTGTAGCGTTTTATCCTGATGGCGCCCTGAGCTATGCATCCAACGAAGCTTGTGCGCAGCTTAAAAAAGATGTTCCGGTAATTACAAATATCAGTGTCGAAAAAACAGGGGCTGCTGACGGCCGCATCTACCTGGCCTGGTCGAAACCAACAGAGATTGATGTGATTCAGGCTCCCGGTCCATATAAATACCTGATATATCGTTCTGATGATTTAAATGGAACTTCTTTTAACCTTCTCGATTCGCTTTCGTCGCTCAACGATACCATTTACATTGATGAACCGCTGAATACCAACGATCAGGGCATAAATTACAGGGTTGACCTCTACAATGATACCCCCGGTATGCGTTTCCTGTTAGGCCCTTCGCAAAAAGCATCATCAGTATTTCTGACACTATCACCTGGCGATAAAAAAATACGAATCAACATTAATACCATTGTACCCTGGACCAACGACCAGTTTGTGATATACAAGCTGAATGAAAGTTCGTTGCAATTTGACTCGATCGCAACAACTATAGTACCCTTTTATATTGACAAAAAGATGGTGAACGGGAAATCCTACTGTTACAAGGTAAAAGCAATTGGAACTTATGGAACCGAAGGAATAACTGATCCGCTGATAAATTTTTCGCAGGAAACCTGCGGCGTTGCAATTGATAACGAAAGACCTTGCCCGCCTGAATTAACTGTACAAACTGATTGCGAATTTTTCCGTAACGTGCTCACCTGGGAGAACACTGATCCCGAATGTTCCTATGATATTGTAAAATACCTTATTTATTACCTTCCACCACAGGCAAAGGATCTGGTGATTCTCGATTCGACACAGGCATTGGCCTTCACACATATAAATCTTGCTTCAATAGCAGGCTGCTATTCGATTGTTGCCGTTGATTCAGTTGGAAATTTAAGTGTTATGAGCGACACTGTGTGTGTTGACAGTGATGTGTGCGGAACATACCACTTACCAAATGTATTTACGCCAAACGGCGATGAGCTGAACGACTTTTTTGTTCCTTTTCCTTATACATCAGTAGAGAAAATAGATATTAAGATAGTTAACCGCTGGGGAAACCTGATTTTTACCACCCAGGATCCGGCTATCAGATGGGATGGAAAAATGCAGGGTACAAACCAGGAAGTCAGTGACGGAGTGTATTATTATGTATGTGATGTTTATGAGCTTACGCTGATCGGAACTGTGAAGCGTACATTGAGGGGTAGTATCACTGTATTACGTTAACACAACCATAGTTTTGAACTACAATTTCTGCAATTAATTTGAGCATAAAGATGCAAAAAAAAGAGCCGCCCTAAAGCAGCTCTTTTTTAAAAATATGAGTAATGTTATTTAACAGTAGCCATATGTGCAATCATATCAAGCACTTTGCAGGAATAACCCCATTCGTTGTCGTACCACGAAACAAGTTTAACAAAATTTGGATTCAACATGATACCGGCTTCGGCATCAAAAATCGAAGTGCGTGAATCGCCAATAAAATCGCTCGAAACAACAGAATCTTCGGTGTATCCGAGAACACCTTTCATCGGGCCATCAGCAGCAGCTTTTACAGCGGCTTTGATTTCGTCGTAGCTGGTAGCTTTTTCGAGGCGGACGGTAAGGTCAACAACGGAAACATCAAGAGTAGGAACCCTGAACGACATACCTGTAAGTTTACCTTTCATTGCAGGAATAACTTTTGAAGCAGCTTTAGCAGCACCGGTTGATGATGGGATGATGTTGCCTGCGGCAGCACGCCCGCCACGCCAGTCCTTAGCTGAAGGACCGTCAACTGTTTTTTGTGTTGCAGTGGTAGCATGAACAGTAGTCATGAGACCTTCGACAATACCGAAATTATCATTAATAACTTTTACCAGCGGAGCCAGGCAGTTGGTTGTGCATGAAGCATTGCTTACAAACTGCTGTCCTGCATATTCAGTATGGTTAACGCCATAAACGAACATTGGTGTTTCGTCTTTCGAAGGAGCCGACATGATAACACGTTTGGCACCGCCATCGATATGAGCTTTGCAGGTTTCCTCGGTGAGGAATAAACCGGTACATTCAGCTACGTAATCAGCGCCTACATCTGACCATTTGATTTCGGCAGGATTTTTACATGCGGTAACGCGGATGGTTTGGCCGTTAACAACCAGATGGCCGTCTTTTACTTCAACAGTACCTTTGAACTGTCCGTGAACAGTATCATACTTCAGCATATAAGCCATGTAGTTAGCGTCGATCAGATCGTTGATAGCTACAACATCGATATCGTCGCGAAGAATTGATGCGCGGAAAACAAGGCGGCCAATACGACCAAAACCATTGATACCAACTTTAATTTTTGTCATAATATATTGATTTTTAAATGTGTTGTAAATTCTCAAATTGCAGTGCAAAAGTACAAATTTTAGGTGAATGAATTGTAAGAGAATTACGGAAAGATTTTGAGTGCGACGGGAAAAAGGAATTTTTTGCGGGGAAGGTGAGTTGTCATTCAGTGGCCAAAGGATGGGTGTTTTAGGGGTTGAGAAGGGTGAGTGGTCATTCGGTTGCTGAGGAAAGAGTTTTTTAGAGTTTTAGAGGGGTGAGTTGTCATTCGGTTGTTGAGGGTTGGGCTTTTTAGCTTTTGAGAGGAACTAGATCATTTGAACTGAACTACTGGTTTACTTTTCAGTTGAAATAAACACCTTTGAACCCTTTGAACCTCTTGAACTTCTTGAACCCAATAAACTTTTTTAATTTCGCCGTTGAACATATGTTAAAAAATTGTTCCGTTTTTTATACCTTTGCAGCAATGGAACACATCAGAAACTTTTGTATCATAGCACATATCGACCACGGCAAAAGCACGTTGGCCGACCGCTTACTCGAAACTACCGGAACCCTTACCGAACGCCAGCTTCAGAACCAGGTGCTCGATGATATGGATCTCGAACGCGAACGCGGAATCACCATTAAGAGCCATGCTATCCGGATGGATTATCTGCATAACGGTATCAAATATGAGTTAAATCTTATTGATACGCCGGGGCATGTCGATTTTTCGTACGAGGTTTCACGGGCTATTGCTGCCTGCGAAGGTGCTTTGCTGATTGTTGACGCTACTCAGGGTATTCAGGCCCAGACAATTTCGAACCTTTATCTTGCTCTCGAACATGACCTGGAAATTATTCCGATCATGAATAAAATGGATATGGATTCGGCCATGCCCGAAGAAGTAGAGGATCAGATTGTTGAATTGATCGGATGTAAACCTGAAAGCATTATCCGTGCCAGCGCCCGCACAGGATTAGGTATTCAGGATATACTTGATGCCATCATCAGTCGCATTCCTGCACCAAAAGGCGATCCTCAAGCTCCTCTGCAAGCACTTATTTTCGATTCTTTATTTAATTCGTTCAGAGGAATTATTGCATACTTCCGCATTTTTAACGGGCAGATACGCAAAGGTGATTTAGTGAAATTTGTAAATACCGGTAAAGAGTATAAAGCTGAGGAAATCGGTCTGCTCAAATTGCAGCAAAAACCAATGGATATGCTTACCACAGGCGACGTTGGTTATATTATTTCAGGTATTAAAACTGCCAAGGAAATTAAAGTGGGTGATACAATTACTCATGTTGAACGTCCGTGTTCGAAAGCCATCGAAGGATTTGCCAACGTAAAACCAATGGTTTTTGCCGGCCTTTACCCCATTGATGCTGACGATTATGAAGAGTTACGTGCTTCTATCGAAAAACTTCAGCTTAACGATGCTTCACTTACTTTCGAGCCTGAGTCGTCAGCTGCTTTGGGTTTTGGTTTCCGCTGCGGATTCCTCGGACTGCTGCATATGGAAATTGTTCAGGAACGCTTGGACCGCGAATTCGATATGGATGTAATTTCAACTGTTCCCAACGTAATGTATAAAATTATTACCACCAAAGGAGAGGAACTGGAAGTACATAACCCATCAGGGATGCCCGATATTACTTGGATCGATGATATTTATGAGCCTTTTATTTCTGCACAGGTTATCTCAAAATCCGATTACCAGGGCGCAATTATGAAACTTTGTCTGGATAAACGTGGAACGCTTAAAAACCAGGTTTATCTTACCCAAAACCGTGTAGAACTCAGTTTCGATCTGCCTTTGGGCGAAATTGTGATTGATTTTTACGACAAACTCAAAAGCATTTCGAAAGGCTATGCTTCCTTCGATTATCATATTTCCGATTACCGCAAAGCCGACCTGGTAAAACTCGATATATTGCTGAACGGTGATCCTGTTGATGCTCTCAGTACGCTTATACATCGCGATAATGCTTATAGTTTCGGAAAACGCATCTGCGAAAAGCTGAAAGAACTCATCCCAAGGCAACAGTACGAAGTTGCTATTCAAGCTGCTATCGGAGCTAAGATCATTTCGCGCGAAACCATTAAGCCACTGCGTAAGGACGTAATTGCCAAATGCTACGGCGGTGATATTTCGCGTAAGCGCAAATTGCTCGAAAAACAAAAGAAAGGGAAAAAACGCATGCGTCAGATTGGGAATATAGAAGTTCCGCAAAGTGCGTTTTTAGCAGTTTTAAAGCTTGATTAACAGATTTATTTACAAAAGCAATTTGACAATTAACTGCTTATTGCGGTTATCATTACTGTTGCGTACGCCGAAATCCCTTCTTCACGACCTTCGAAGCCAAGTTTCTCAGTGGTAGTGGCCTTTACTGACATTTGTCCAGGTTCAATAGCCAGCAAACCGCTGAGGGTTGTACGCATCAGTTCAATATAAGGTGCAATTTTCGGAACCTGTGCAGCAATAGTTGAATCAATATTTTCAATCCGATATCCAGCCTCAGTTAGTAAGGCAGCGGTTTTAGTGAGCAGAATCTTGCTGTCAATTCCTTTGAAAGTACTATCTGTATCAGGGAAGTGCCTGCCAATATCACCTAATGCCGCAGCACCAAGTAACGCATCACAAATAGCATGAATCAACACATCGGCATCCGAATGACCATCGAGTCCTTTGTGATGAGGTATTTTTATTCCGCCCAGCCAAAGGTCGCGGCCATCAGCAAAACGGTGAACATCGTATCCGAATCCTATGCGCATTTTTTTTAGGGTTTGGGGTTTGGGGTTTAGGGGTTAGAAGGAAATTCAGGTTAACAGGAGCATAATTTATTCAAAAAACCGCTCCTCAAAATTAATCAGAAAAAGTTTCTTTGTGGCTCTGGTAACAGCGGTATATAACCAGCGGAGGTATTCGGTATCAATCATTTCATCTTTAAGGAAACCTTTTTCGATAAATACCGCATCCCATTGCCCACCCTGTGTTTTATGGCAGGTAAGAGCACTGGCATGTTTAACCTGTAACGCATTGAAATGCGGGTTGTTCCTGATGCCTGCCATCTTTTTGCGGCGTGTGCTTTCGCCCATATAATCGGCCATTACCTCATTGAATAGCTTCTGGTTGTCCTCGTAATTCAGCGCAGGCCCTTCAGATTTGATAGTGTTGAGCAGGAGTTTTACGTCAAAAGAGGGTTCGTCAGGATAATCGACCATTCGCACTGTGGCTTCTGCAAATCTGAACCCATAAATCTCCTCTATTTTTCGTATGCTTTGTACTTCAATAATATCGCCGTTGGCAATAAAACCTGCTTTCGACTCATCGGGCAGCCAGAAATAATTGTTTCGTACAACCATAAGGTTATCGCCTGCAGCAAGTTCATTTTCATGAAACAGGATGCGCTCTCTGATAGCCTGGTTAAAAAGATTGGCGCGTTTGTTCGACCGCGTGATCACGACCGTATTTTCGCGGCCATAGTCGCTAAAGGCTTGTTGCATGGCATCGGGCATATCAATACCTGTTATACTTATTACATCTGCGAATGCGTTTTCCTTACCGAATAGCGGAAGCGGAAGTCCTGATCTATTGATGGCAATTTTTGCCCTGATTCCGGTTGCAACCGATAGTATGCCTGATTCGAGCGACTGCCGCACAACATCCGAAAGGATGAAGCTATCTATGTCGAGGTAATACGATTCCCGCAACAGTTCGGTATCAAGCGCCGGACTCTGAACGGAGCCTACCGGTGGCAACTGGCACGAATCGCCAAGGAAAAGCATTTTGCAGTCCTGCCCCGAAAATACATGTCCAATCAGGTCTTCGAGCAGGTTACGCATTTGAAAAGCAGTGTTTTCGCCCGATTGGCGGTCGTCGGGAATCATCGAAGCCTCATCTACAATAAAAAGGGTGCGCACCGATTTATTCTGCTGCACCTGAAAATGCACATGCCCGTCAGCATCCATTGCCGGTCGGTACAAGCGTTTATGAATTGTAAAGGCCGGCATCTGTGCATAGAGCGAAAGGACTTTTGCGGCCCTGCCTGTAGGTGCAAGTAAAACAGCGCTGTAACCTGCTTTAGGCAATGCTTTTACTAGTGTGCTCACAACGGTGGTTTTTCCGGTTCCTGCATATCCTTCGAGCAGGAATAAGGGAAATTTTCCCATGTCGGAAACGATAAAATCAGCAAGCCTTTTAATAAGGTTTTGTTGGCCGGGAGTAGGGGAGTAGGGGAACTCGCGGAATATATGGTTGCTGAAATCGTTGGCGGTAATCAATCGGAGCGGGGTTTTAATAATGAATTATCTATGGAAATAAACCCGGATAGTTCACTTGTTTTCACAAAATAGTTTATCACTGAACTGATTTTCAAACTAAACTACAGCGAGTATTTTGCTGTTTATTATTTTGCTAATTTACTTAGATTATTCCGGTTACGCGGATATGAATAGTACTGAAATGATAAAATATCAGAATGGGTAACCTATTCCGAAATTCCAGATTGCATTACGGAATCCTATGTCGGATTCATTAAACCATGATTTGGTTTCGCGTGCCGGATTATGAATAGGTACAGCCACGTCGAGGCGTAAAATGAAAAAGGAAAAATCGAATCTGAGTCCAACGCCTGCATCCAGTGCTATTTGTTTGTAAAAGGTATCAAATTTGAATTCGCCTTTTGGGAAATCTTCACTTTCCTTACGTAACCATACGTTTCCGGCATCAATAAACAAACTTCCCAATACAAAACTATAAATAGGGAAGCGGTGTTCGAGGGTCGAAAGCAACATGATTTCACCGGTTTTATCATAAACACTATTTGAGTTCACATAGGCCCCCGGCCCCAGCGACCGGAGTCGCCATCCGCGCATATCGTTGGCACCGCCAAGCCAGAAACTCTTCTCGAAAGGCACTGATTCCGAATTGCCGTAAGGTTTCGCAATGCCTCCCATTAACCGTAACGCCAGTGTGTTGTCGAATCTAAGTTTCCAGTATTTTCGTAAATCGACGTCAAACCTTACATATTGCGAATACTGAACACCAAAATGTTCGTAATGTCCGTCTCCATTTACCGATTTGTCGGAGGCATTATCGATCAGGAATGGGATGTTTCCCGATGTTTCGCCATTCAGCCTGAGAAAATACTGATTGTTAAGCTTTGTGATCCCTATATTGCTCATGATTATGCTGTAGCGGATCATGGTGAGCAGGTGATCAGTGTATTGCGATTTGTAAACAGGATCCGCAAGCGAATCGAGTGCTGCCTGAAAATTTGCGCTGGGAAAGATATCAATAAAGTTGAGCTCGAGAGGTGTTAAAATATGACTGATTTTTTCATTACGGTTCCATTTGTACGACCAGGAAGCACTCGAAATTATTCGTTTATACTCAGGCCTTAGCTCAAAACCGGCACCGGCGGTAAGTGATGTGCGTCCTCTTTTTTCGTCCTGCTGATATTTTGACCTATAAGGTATCAGCAACCTGGGGAAGTCGATGCTGGCTTCAGCGCCCCCTTCCAGTGTGCTGAAAAACAGGAAGTAATTAGTAACATCCTGGTTGTTGAGGCTTCCCTGTATTTCAGCGCTCGCCCTTACTTTAAGGGAGAGTACTTCAGCTCCTTTGAATAAATTCCTGTTCTGTATAGATGAATTCACACCAAGTCCAAACCTGCCTCCTGAGTTAGTGCCTTCGGTTCCGATATTGAAAGTATTGAGTTGATTACGTGTCATACGGATATTACAATCGAGCAATTGTTTTTCGCTGCTATAAACAGAATCGGGTTCCAGGGTTGCCATGTTAATATTGGCCGATCCGATTATGGGTTGACTGATAAGCTTTTTATAAGTTTGATTTACTGATGATTGGCTGTACATATCACCCTGGGCGAAATTGAGGCTTGATGCCAGGAAGGTTGGCTTAAGTGTTAGTTTTTTGTTATAAAGCACATAAATTGACCTGGCTGAAGTATCGGATTTGTTAAGATAGTATTTATAAACAATGGTATCGTAGGTTATAGCAGGCGATAAAGGGTCGACATCGGAATTGATATAAATATTCCTGATATAGTATCGGGGGTGAGTAATTTCGGTAACAGAGTCGCTGGTGCCGGGGATGTTCACCCTTATTTTTGTAATATGTAATTCTACATCTGCTGTTAATCCTGCATTTGAAGTATCTACAACATAATAAATATCGCTGAGTGAAAAATTGAAGTAGCTATTATTACGCAGGTTACTGGCTATGCGGTCGCGTTCGTCATCAAGCACATACGTGTCGTAAATCATTCCGCTACCAAGTTTTCCATTGGCTGTATCGGCCATAATATACCGGTTCATGGCAGTATCAGGAATAAAATAGTTGAATTTACGGACAATACACGGCGGACCGGAGTTAATAGTATAAGTAACTGATGCTGTTTTTCGCTTGTATTTTATTGTTTTTTCAACTGAAGAATGATAGAATCCTTTGTTTTTCAGGTATATCTGCAATTTATCAACCGAACTCAATACATACATGGTATCAAGGATCACAGGTTTGGTACCGAGGGATTTACGCAGAAATAGTTTGAATTTAGTCTCTTCCCCCTGCAGGCTTTTTTCGTAATAATATACTCCAGGCCTGAAATAAGGAGCCAGTCGGCCATTCATTGGACTTTGGTCAATAAAACCCTCCAGTTCATCGGATGGCAGATACGCATTTTTATTTTTGATGTTATTCTGAACAAGTATATAACCTCCTCTGCGCTCAACTTTTCGGGAAGAGTTGCAGGCAGACAGTGATAAAGCTATCAATATCAATAAAATGAGGTGGATTTTTACTTTTTTCAACTGTGGTTTTTTACTTTTTCAAATGATAAAGCAAAGATAGGAGTAAGGATGGAATGATGGAAAATATTTTTTTGAAAGGGAAACGCGATTTTTTTTTTAAAATTATTTGCAATTCTGAAATAAATAACTACTTTTGCATCCTCTTAAACGGGAGCATAGCTCAGCTGGTTCAGAGCATCTGCCTTACAAGCAGAGGGTCCTTGGTTCGAATCCATGTGCTCCCACTACAACAACAAGGGTTTCAGAAGTTTTCTTTTGAAACCTTTTTTTATTTCTCTTTATGGCATGCACTTATATCCTGTATTCGAAGACTCTTGACCAATACTATATCGGTATTACTGATACTTTAGTTTAAGATAGATTGAAGAAACATCTTTCCGATCATTCCGGATTTTACAGGAAGTGCTAAAGATGTGACTGTAGTTTACTCAGAAAGTTGTGATAACACAAAAGCTTTTATACGGAGAGAATGACAGAGAAAAGCCTATAAAAGTAGCCTGAAAATTGAAGAATTAATTCAGAATTATAGTCTTTAATTACATTGCTCGCTGGTTCAGTGCATCCCGATGCAATTTCTGAGTATTCAGCATCAGTGAGATACAGATTTTGTTAAGAAGTGAAAAGTGTAGGTTAAAAATCATAATAAATATTCCTCAACCCTGTTTTAATGCCGCCAAAAATGTAAAACATCTGTTTATCGTGATGAGCATTCGTTTCATGACGGGTCGAAATGCCAAATTCAATCCTCATATTGGTGCGCCTGTTGAGTAGGTATGAAATGCTTGCATCAGTAATGGTGAGATTGGTTTTTAACCCTTGCCCTATTTCATTCCCAAATTCGCTAACCCTGTTATTATAAGGGATAAATACATTTTTACCGAAATCCTTACCTGCAGTATCAACGCCATACATGGCAAAGTTCATTTTCAGATTTGCCATCCAATTGCCCCTGGTGTATGAAGCCATCGCGACGAGTTCTCTGAAATTAGCCCCCATCGGGTGTGCCAGCGGCTGATTGTAGTGTCCGTAGCTTTCAATTGTCGAGCTGTGAGAATATGTATATGGCCTTGCCTGATTGTATTCCAACCGGGCATTTAAAGCAGGAATATTAAGAAGATTCCATCCTGAGATACCAAGCTGATAGCCATACTTGTTTGCCCACCAGCCGTCGTTGGCTTTAACGTGCTCCAGCTTAAACTCATCAAGAATCAGCTGACCGTAAAAAGTATAATGCCTGTTTATCCTGAAACTGAAAGTGGCACCTACTAATGCATTATCGGGTGAACCAAATGATTCTTCAACCGGGCGCAGCAGTATAACGGGATTAAGATATTGAACATCGAAGCCCCTATGTCCTGTTGAATCTGCATTTTCCCACACAATAGCATCAAAAAGTCCCAGGTTGAGTCTTCCCCAGAGTAAAACCTGCAGATAATGCATGGTTGACCATTTGCGGTCGTAACCAAACTCATGGGATAAGGTGGAACTCCTATCAATGAACTGGTTATACAGAACGGTATATTTTACCTTCTTAAAATTACCGGTAAGTTTAAGATAGGGGTAATTGAACGATGCATCAGATAATAGCATGGAGCGATAACCCTCGCCTATGAAGTTTTTACCATAGCCCATAGTCATATTTACATACCTTGAAGGACTATAGCTAACATAACCGGTACTGTTGAAAAAATCGACACCGTTTGCCTTAAATGGTTTGTACCATCCTTGACCAGGTACTACCCCCAGTGTACGGATAGCAGAATCGGGCCAGGATGCGAAAACTGCCTGTGTTTCGTATAGTTCAGTGTTAAATGAAAATGAATTCCCAAGCAAACCTGTAACAGCAAGTCCTCGTGTATTAATCCAGGTGTTTTTGGACTCTTTGGTTTCGTGCCCCAGTCCGAAATTAAAAACAGGATCAGCCGTAATGCTGAAATCTTTTGTTTTGTAGCGGAAAAGGTTTTCGGTAAATAGTTTGCGGTTAACGAAGGTATTTTTATTTTTCAAATTACCCGGAACCTCGTACAGCGCGTCCGAAATCTCAGCAGCACTATCCATTTCCTGCAAAAGGAGTGGTTTCATTGATGAAAGTATTGTTTTGTTCTCCAACTGGTATTTTTGCATGATCCTGTCATAGTACACATTATCGAGCGGGATGTATTGCCCGTAACTGTGCATGGAAATCAAAGTGATCAGAAAGAAAGTAAATCGCAGGTATTTAGTCATACAGAATGTTTTGTTGCTGTTTTCCGTTAATTCCGGTTGTTAAAAGGCCTTTTTAAGAGGAGTTTGAAATCTTGCAAATTCCCCGAACAGGTATTCCGGAAAACGTTTTTGTGGCAGTAAAGATAAAAAAAGCAGGTGGAAATCAAACAAGGTGGTTAATCCTCAGGAACAGAGGTGATTTTGTTCTGAATTGATTTTTGGCGACGCAGCTTGATTGCAATGAATGATAGTATTATAGATACCAATATCATGATTAACACCAGCATCGAATTGCCCAGGTAATTGAAAAAGTAAGCAAATGCTACGAAAATCAGGTTAATTGTAATGAGTAATAGCGTTGATTGAAGATGTGTAAATCCAAGATCAAGAAGAATGTGATGAAGGTGTCGGCGGTCAGCTTTAAACGGACTGTTTCCGCGCAGGATCCGGATAGTGAATACCCTGAGTGTATCAAACATTGGAATTATCACCACAGCAAATGAAAAGGCAGGTCCGGCAGTAAAATGAGGTTTAATATACGGTAGTGCATTCAGTTCGTTAAACCGGAAAATCAGAACGGTAAGTGCAAATCCAAGAAGAAGCGAGCCTGTATCGCCCATAAAAATCTTATTCGTTTTTCCAAAGGCATTATAAAAGAAGAATGGAATAAGAGCGCCAAGTATGATAAATGACAGCACGGCATATTCCCAATCTTCCACCACTAAGAAATAACTTCCAAAAACAGCACTTCCTAATATAGCGATTGAAGCAGCGAGCCCATCGATGCCATCAATCAGGTTAAATGCATTTATAATTACGATACCGGCAAACATGGATAAAAGTATGCTTTCGAAATAGCTGATCTCAGGGATATAAAACATGCCCTGAATGCTGTCGAGTCTTACATCGCCTACTACAGTAAGTATCAATAATGCTATAATTTCAACAATAAGTTTTTTCCAGGCAGGGATATTAAGCAGGTCGTCCTTCATGCCAATGAAGAAAATAATTGTAAAACCGGCAATAATTGGAGGCAAGGAGGTAAGGCTGCTTGCAATACCTCCCCCATTCATGCCACAAGTATTAATAAAAGTAAGGCTAACGGCAGCTATGGTTGCATATATCCCAAGCCCTCCAAGGGTTGGAACCGAAGCAGAATGGTTTTTCCTTTCATCAGGTTCATCAAACAGCTTTTTCACTTTAGCTATTCTTATAATCACGGGAATAGCATACATGTTGAACAGCACAGCAATCAGAAATGCAGTCGCTATGCGGTATTGCGGTTGAAAAAAATGGAAATAGAAATTGTCAATTGTTTGCATGCAAATTGCAGTATAAGTTTTTAACAAATAAAATACGGAGTATAACCAGAGTATAATTTAGATTTGCAAATGTATAACACTTTGATCATATTCTGAGTTTTAATTATTCATGATTAATAACTATAGGGGCGAAAAGTAATACCGCCCTATTAATGGATTCCGCATAAAAATTAAAGCAACACTTTGTTCATTTTGTTTCTAAATCGTTATGCTAAAGCTGTTTATTTTTCCATTCCACCGTTCTCCATGTTAAACCTATGCATGGA
>JBBSDC010000013.1:0-49475 GCA_038249705.1 Bacteroidales bacterium
CATAGCAGGAATAGCATTCCTGTTTTCTTGAAATTTAGCTGAGTGGTTTTCACTTTTTTTATAGTATTGATTTATGATAGCAAAATTAGATATGTGATTTCTGATAGGAAATTAAAAGAAACTGAATGCCTCCGACATCAGGTTGAATGTGTTATTTCTGTATTTGAATGGTATTTACCTTTTTTCAATTCGGATTTGATTCCAACGGGCAATAGCATCTTTTAAGCACTTTCCTGGATTCGCGTTCAAAAAATCCCAGATAAAACGGTTGTATTCAAACTGCGGGGCTATATCGGATTTAAAGTCCTTGTTCCTGCTTAATTCCTGCAACCTAATCCATTCCGCGATTGCGTCATTCAATTTTCGCCCTTCATTTTGCTTTACCCAGTTCATAAAAGCAGTTGTAAAATGGAAATGCGTTCCAATATGTGTTTTGAAAAATAACCTTACATTTTCAGTATTTTTATAATTGTATGTGTAGCGTGTTGAAGATTTTGGGGTATAGTGTAATCTATACACATCAAACAGTAAGAAACAGCAGTAAAAATTTGATAGTAAATAGCCTTTTCTTTAACTTTGATTAATGGATGTGTAACAGGAAAGGATTGTTGCACATCGTAATAATTTTCGGGCAGGCATATCGAGAAATGAACATCTTGCTTAAGGATCCATGCGCGAAGCAGCAACAGCCTGGTTTGCTCCTTTTCCGCCGGCGGAATGATATGGGCGCTTGGAACTTCGCTAAGCTTACTGGCAGCTAATAAAGCCGGTTATGCCACGAAAAGTTGCCTGCAACATAAATTAGCTAATACAATATAATTGGTTATCCTGATGGCATATCTATTTCGGATAAGTTAAAGATAATCTTTCCGAAGAGGCCTGATATATCTATCTTATTGTTACTTAGCCTGCTCAGGGCATGGTATCCAAAGAAGATTGGGGTGGTGGCGAATACGCGGCTTATGAGTATAACACCGAGGGTTATCTGACAAAGATTATCGAACACTGGCTTCAGGATCAGTTGCAATAGCTATATATCAAATCATTAAGCTCGTCTTTTTGCTTTCAAAGCATGGTAATAAAAGTGAGAACAACTGCCAGTGTGAGGGTTGGAAAACTGCTTACAAAAGCAAGTTGGTAGCCAAGCCAGTCAGCCAGTCCTGTTATTTTAAAACTTCTGTTATTATTTATTTTTAGGGGTCAGATGGAATTATTCGCATCTTACTTATTTTTAAATGTGCTCATGAGCTAAAGGTTCGCCAGGTTATTCAAAATGTGGCATAATAAAGAGTTGGGTTAAACAAAAATGACACTAATTTTAATACTTTTAATATGCAGTGTAATTTACATACTTAAAATTAGCATAAAATAAATAAAAACCATATTTTTCATTGCGATTATTGGTTTTTACAATAGAATTTGAAAATAAATACTGTAGAAATGTACTAAAAATACTTTCCTTTCCTCATTGGAATACGTTCTGTGGGCAAAACCCGTGTAAAAATACTTCTAAGTATTTAAAACTTTTTGGGAAAGATTTCGTAATATTGTTAACAAAGAAAAATAAGGGAATTATTTTCCTATACAAAACTTCCCGAAAATATTACCCAAAATATCCTCGGTGGTAACTTCACCTGTGATTTCGCCTAAGTGATGAAGGGCGGACCGGATATCAGTGGCTATGAGATCGGTAGGGATATTTTCGTCGAGGCCTGTGGCGGCATCTTCCAACGAATTAAGTGTACTCATAATGGAATCGTAATGCCGCGCATTGCTTACAATGGCTCTGTCGCCGATATTGGCCGCTTTCACCGTGCTTACCAAACGATCAACTATAAGGTTGATGTTCTCTTTCCTCTTGGCTGATATGAAAATGGTTTCCAGATCGAATAGCGCTGTAATATGTGGAGGATTCTCCATCATCAGGTCCGTTTTATTGCCGATAAGCATAAAGTGCTTTCCAGGATCATCAATATGATCGCGGAATTCTTCGCGTAGTTCTTTAATTTCTTCGGCTGTTATAGTGCTGATATCGAAAAGATACAAAATAGCCGATGCTTCCTTTATTTTATCGTAGGTCCGGCTGATACCAATAGTTTCGATGGTATCGGTGGTATGCGAGCGCAGACCAGCGGTATCAATAAAACGGAATGTTACTCCATTTGTGGTTATCATATCCTCGATAGTGTCGCGTGTAGTGCCAGGGATATCGCTTACAATAGCTCTTTCCTCGTTCAGCAGTGCATTCAGTAATGTCGATTTTCCAACATTCGGTTTGCCGATAATGGCTACCGGAATACCTTTCTTTATAACATTTCCCAAAGAAAAAGAAGAAGCCAGTGCGTTCATTTCGCTTACAATACCTGCAATAAGTGCTTTCAGTTTACTCCGGTCGGCAAATTCAACATCTTCTTCGCTGAAGTCGAGTTCCAGTTCGAGCAACGAGGCAAGGTCGAGAAGCTGGGTACGCATATCCTTGATTTTCTGCGAAAAACCACCCCGCATCTGCATCAATGCAAGGTCGTGGGTCACTTTTGAATGCGACGAAATAAGATCAGCTACCGCTTCGGCCTGGGAAAGGTCCACCTTCCCATTTAGGAAAGCCCTCAGCGTGAATTCCCCTTCACGTGCCATTCGGGCTCCATTATCAATCGCCACTTCCAATATACGTTGCTGCACGTACTCTGATCCATGGCACGATATTTCCACAATATCATCACCTGTATAGGAATGAGGTTTTCTGAAAACAGTAAGTACTACTTCATCAATCAATTCATTATCAGTAGCTATGGTGCCAAAATGTGCAGTGTGCGTTTCGAATTGTTCAACAAAATAGTTCGTTTTGCGCGAATGAAATAACAAATTACTGATTGAAACAGCCTTCGGACCCGATAGCCTTATTACCGCTATGGCACCAATTCCCGGAGGAGTTGACAAGGCACATATCGTATCGTTTTTCGATATTGTTGTGTAAGGATTCATATTCTGTGCGGGTTAATTAAGCAAAGATAGCTAAAAGGCCCACTTTTTCAGAATTCATCGGTGCTTTTCTTTTTGAAGGGCGTTACATAAGAATGAGAAATATGCTCCGGTAGCTTCGTATTCAACGCAATAAATACTATGCGCTCTTTGGTTCAATGTTTCATATTCAAAGATTCGATTGCCCCGGCCTCCTCTCCATATCGCCCCTCTCCATAACGCCCTTTCCATATCGCCCTTCTCCCTGTCTCCTTGTCTCCTTGTCCCACTACTTCCCGCCTTCTCCCGTCACTTGCTGCAAATCAACATCCGTGTTTTCTTCAAGTATTGCCAGCACTGATTTAATATCGTAAACACTATTATTTTTGCGGTTACCTAATACAATTATCACAATATCTGCTTCCATATCCATCCAAAACATAGTGCTGAAGCCGGCCCACCATCCTCCGTGGTACACATAATGTACCTTTTTCATATCCTCAGGATCAGTCATCAGCCTGAAGCCCAGACCATAATTATGCCTGCTTTTACGTTCAAAACTTCGTGGCGTAAATGCTTCTTTTAACCAATGTTTGTTCAACAGGCATCCTGAATGCAATGCAAAATACCATCGATCCATATCTCCAACCGAAGAGTAAATTCCTTTGTCACCATAAATACCATCGAAAAATTCTCTTGCCCGTAGTTTGTTGCCCTGGTGTCCGGAAGTCCTGTAACGTAATACGATTTCAGGAGCTATAGTATCAACAAAGGTATTTGTCATTCCCAGTGGTTCAAATATCCGTGTGCGAAGGAATTCGGGATAACTCATTTCACTTACTTTCTCAATAATTGAAGCCAGCAGAATAAAATTGGTATTGTTATAACTAAAATTCTTTCCCGGTTTATTATAAGGAGCCGGTAACGGATTTACTTCATCGAACCACTTAAGAATTGTATCATTGGTAGGAGCTGCTCCGTTGCATTTCCTTTTATCTTCAAAGCAATACAAATAATTTGGTAATCCACTGCGGTGACTTAACAGATGTTCAACAGTAATTCCATGATATGGAAACGAAGGGATAAACTGTTGAATTGTATCGCTCAGCTTAATTTTACCATCCTGAGCCAGAAGTAATGTAGCTGCTCCTGTAAAGGTTTTACTTACCGATGCGAGCTGAAAAGAAGAATTTATGGATAACGAATCTTTATGATTCAGATTGGCATAGCCGAATATCCCCTGATAAAGAATTACTCCTTTTTGTGCAACTAAAACAACACCGTTAAATCCTTGTATTTTTGCCTTTTTAACAAATAGTGAATCCAGTGAAAGTCCTTTTTTACTTGCGTGGATTTGCTTTCTGATTTTAGCTTCTTGTTCGTGCGAAAGCGCTTCCCTCTGCATACAGTCCGAAATTTGTTGAGGTTCATGCTTTGGTTTATGCGAACAGCCGGATATTGTAACAATAAGAGTAACAGCAAATAAGAGCGGGAGGATATAATATGGGATTAGTCTCACAGGCGTAGGATTTAGATTTTACAAAAAAAACGAAACCATCACTGCAACCGACACAAAGCATGAGGAGGTTGTTAACAAAAGAGTGTTGATTAACCAAGAAATCCGCATTTAAATGGTATTAAAGAGCTTTGGAAGATTGAGTAGCAAAAATTCGGGTTAGTTGGTAAGAGTGCAGTTGGTAAGTGATTTTAATTCAGTTCAGAAGTGTAGCAAACGGTTTCTTCCTTTCAAATGCATTCTTCTTTAATCCTAATCCCTCTAAACCCGAAAAATTTAAAATCTCTTAGACTGCCTCCTTGTCAGGCTGAGCGGAGTCGAAGCCAGGTAAGGCTGGGAAGTGTACTTTAAACCAATTTTAGACATTCTCTCATACTTGTCAGGATGAGCGGAGTCGAAGCCAGGTAAGGCTGGGAAGTGTACTTTAAACAAAATTTAGACATTCTCTTACTATTATAACTTTAATTCTGAATTTTAAATCATACACTAAATGAGTTGAGGCTGTTTTATAACTAACACTCATTTTCCGGATAAATTTCAAATCGTTTTACTTACTCTTTTGGAAATGTTCGCAACTAAAAGAATTCCTTCTTTAGAGTTACCTCTTTTATTTTCCTGCGTTTATCTGAATTTTGATCATTTTATCAAATAATTTTTACCTTTGAACGCATAAATCAATTTCTGCTATGAGCATACTTGTTAATAAAGATTCCAGAATAATAGTTCAGGGTTTTACCGGTAGCGAAGGTACTTTCCACGCTACCCAGATGATAGATTACGGAACCAATGTGGTAGGCGGTGTTACACCTGGTAAAGGTGGCAACGAGCATATCGGACGTCCTGTTTTTAACACAGTTAAGGATGCTGTAAAAGCTACCAAGGCTAATGTTTCTTTAATTTTTGTTCCACCGGCATTTGCAGCTGATGCAATTATGGAAGCTGCCGAAGCCGGTATAAAAGTTATTGTTTGTATTACCGAAGGCATTCCCGTTAAGGATATGATGGCCGCCAAGGAATATGTCGATGCCCTCGATTGCCGGCTTATAGGGCCTAATTGTCCGGGTGTTATTACTCCGGGTGAAGCTAAAGTGGGTATCATGCCCGGATTTATCCATCAAAAAGGCATTATCGGTATTGTGTCGCGTTCAGGAACCTTAACATACGAAGCTGTTGACCAGCTTACAAAAGCAGGCTTGGGCCAGACTACTGCTTTAGGTATTGGCGGCGATCCGATTATAGGAACAACTACCCGCGACGCAATCGAACTTTTTATGGCCGATCCCGAAACAAAAGGTATTGTTATGATTGGCGAAATTGGCGGAAACATGGAAGCTGATGCGGCTTATTATGTGCGCGACCACGGAACAAAACCTGTTGTTGGATTTATTGCAGGCGCTACAGCTCCGGCAGGCCGCACAATGGGACATGCTGGTGCAATAGTGGGAGGGAAGTCCGACACAGCCGAAGCTAAAAAAGCCATTATGCGCGAGTGCGGAATTACTGTAGTTGATTCCCCCGCCGAAATCGGCGCTGCAATGCTGAAACTTATGAAAAAATAATTCTCTTAGTGACTTGCATTTTTGATAAAAAGATATGCAATGTCATCGGGAATGAGAATGTAGAAGTACAAATTACAACAGCGTAATAATTTCGTTGTCAGTGATTTGTACTTTTTTATTTGTATTCTCCTATTCCTCTATAATGGTGCGACACTCGAAACCGTTATGGTTTATTGCCCTGAAGAATGCCCAGATTACTATTTACACTTATTTAAAAGAACTATAAAAAGTATATTTTTCCTGATTCGTTCTGCGCTTCTGCTTTTTACTTTCCAATCTCAACTCTCTCATAGGCTCCCATATCCGGTAGTCCATGTTCGAATCTCGATATCCCTTTACGATCGAGAACAATGGATGGCACAGTACTGTTTATAATAGGAATAGATGCCGCATCTATAGCATAGGATAATGTATCAAGTTGAAAATCATTTGTATACGGATCAATAAACTTTGCCTCCTTGTTGTTGGTGCAATCAATAAAGTTGGATTTATATTTTTCGTATAATTCCTCGTCCCATTGCACGAGGCACTTATCAAACTGAAAATTAAAAGCAGTTCCTTCCAGTTCATTCAGCGATATTTCGCCCGCCTGGTTGCCGGTGATTATGCAATTGCCGAAATAGGCTGCAGTCAATTCAGCAGGAATTTTTATATTATTTGTATCGGTGGCATAATTGCTGATTGTCAGGGCCGGATATCCACGTCCGTTGAAGTAACGTGCAATAGTACAGTTGCGGAAATCATAATCACCGCCATTTTCAATAGATACTACATTTCCACCACAATTGGTGATTTGACAATTGGTTGCTATCAATCGTGTTTTAATTGCCCTGATGCCATAATTTATCATGTTGTGAATCATGCAATTATGTAATAGAAGTGGTTCTGTGCCAACCAATCCTATGCTATCAGCCTGAATACCGGTTTTGGCATTTGTTATTTCGGCATACGTTAAACTATTGTTCCTGCTTCCTTTTTCGAGCCATATACCTTCCCACATTCCAGGCTGATCGAGGTAATAATCTTCGAGTCTGTCGCCTGTAAACGTGACCGGTTTTTCCAAGGTCCCCTTAACCTGTAGAGATGCCCCCGATCGAATTTGAAGGCTACTGCCTTTATGGAAAAAAAGTTTTGTTCCTTCAATTATATTGAGGTTACATCCACTTCCGGCAATCAGTTTGCCATAAATCACATGCGGTTTGTTGTCGGGAAGTGTAACATCACCTGTTAAAGTAACATCAATGTGAAAATAGGCATCCTGCCCCCAGGCAACTAATTTTACATCCTGAACGTTTCCATTGGTAACAAAAACTATAGAGTCACTCTCAATCAAAGGGGAATTGATATTATTGGGATCAATAGTAACTTTTACAAAAATATACGCGCTGTCGTTGGCTGCAATTTCAAGATCATTGTATTCTTCGGTTGCAGTACCGTCAATATTCAGCCGGAATGGCGATGATTTTCCTCTGGCAAGTGAAATTTTTGAAATATTAATCCTGTCATTACCAGTATTTCTGATTACCAGTGGTCGCATACTTGAACCTATGGTTGTAAAAACAGTATCAAACACTACAGTATCAGTACTAAAACCAAGTTTTAAAGCAGGATCAGAATTTATTTCTTCATCTTTTATACATCCCGCCAAGGCTAATAACGTAATTGACAGTAAGAAAAGAAAAGCCACCGCTGATTGTTTAATCTTCATTTTACTCCTTTTTTGTGGTTGCAAATATAGTTTAATACTATTTCTTCATGAGAAACGCATTTTTAAGAGAATTAATATTTTTTTCGAAATATATTTTCGTAATTTTAAACATGTTTTCGAACGAGACTTATTATTACAAATATAAGTTGGATCATATGTACGAATGCTATACCTTTGCACTCTTTCCTATTCGCCAACCTAATAAGTGCTAAATAGTTGATACACTATGGATTATATAAAATTTGACAAATCGAAACTGGTAAATCTTGAGTATTCTCTTACCTTGGAAATGCTTCGATCCAACAGGGCCGGTTCTTATGCATCCACAACCGTTATCGGGTGCAATACCCGTAAATATCATGGATTGTTGGTTACTCCACAACCACAACTCGACGGAGGTATGCATGTTTTGCTCTCCTTACTTGATGAAACTGTGATTCAGCATGATCAGGAATTCAATCTTGCAATTCACAAATACAAAGGGGAGAAATACAATCCCAAAGGGCATAAGTACATTACAGATTTTTCAATTGATACTAATCTGGTAATTACATATAGAGTTGGCGGAGTGGTGCTTACAAAAGAAATGCTGTTTGCCGGGGAGAGCGATAGTCTCATTGTTAAATATACACTTGTTGAAGCTCATTCGCCAACAAAACTGCGGTTTCGGCCATTTATGGCTTACCGTAATATTCATGCGCTTAGCAAAGCCAATAACGATGTTGAACGCAAATATGAAACAATTCCTAATGGCATTAAAGTGCGTATGTATCAGGGATATCCTCATCTTCACCTACAGTTTTCGAAGGAAAATGAATATGTGCATGTTCCCGACTGGTATTTTGATTTCGATTACATGCGCGAAAAAGCACGTGGCTACGAATCGCTCGAAGATTTATACACTCCCGGTTATTTCGAAATGCCTGTTAAGGTAGGTGAAAGCATTTATTTTATGGCCAGCCTCGAAGCTGAAGATCCCAAAACTTTCGCCCGTATATTTAACCAGGAGCTTAAGAAACGAATTGTTCGCGATAGTTACCTGCATTGTCTCGAAAATGCTGCTCAGCAATTCATTGTAAAGCGGGGTAAGAAATTTGAAATCATTGCCGGATTCCACTTTTTCGGAAGAGTAACCCGCGATACTTTTATTGCGTTGCCAGGGCTTACGCTGATTCAAGGCGATTATAAAACCTTTAAAACCATTCTGGATAATAGCCTCACCGAAATGAGAGGCCCGTTATTTCCTAATGCAGGAACCGGATCGAAACTCGAATATAATTCAGTTGATGCCTCGCTATGGCTTTTCTGGACTTTGCAGCAATATGTAAAATACAGTGGCGATAAAACGGTGTGGAAGCACTATAGTGGATATATGAAGCTGATATTGAACAGCTTCCGCGAAGGATCATCGTACAATATACACATGCTCGACAATGGATTGTTGTATGCAGGCGTTACAGGTTCGGCTGTTACCTGGATGGATGCCGTGGTGGATGGAAAACCTGTTACACCGCGGATCGGACTGGCTGTTGAAGTAAACGCGCTTTGGTACAATGCAATCCGGTTTGCACTCGAACTGGCTGATAAAGCTGGCGATAAGGAATTTACAGAAGAATGGAGTTCAGTTGCCGAAATGATTCCGGATTCATTCATAAATACTTTCTGGTACGCGGGAAAAAATTACCTGTACGATTATGTACATGGCGAATTCCGCGATAAATCAGTCCGACCGAATCAGATATTTGCTGCGTCGCTGCCTTATTCACTTCTTAACGAGGACCAATGCATAGGTGTTCTCGACAGGGTTAAGTCCGAACTACTTACTCCACGCGGTTTGCGTACGCTTTCGCCCAAAAATCCGGATTACAAGCCCGAATACACAGGTGGTCCTGTTCAACGCGATCAGGCATATCACCAGGGATCCGTTTTCCCGTGGCTATTTGGTCATTTTGCCGAAGCCTGGTTAAAACTTTACGAGCAAAGTGGTGTTGCTTTCATAACGAAATATTTCGAAGGTTTTGAAGAAGTTATGTCCGAGCATGGAATAGGAACCATTTCCGAACTTTATGACGGCGATCCTCCATACAAACCCTCAGGTGCAATTTCACAAGCCTGGAGTGTTTCCGAATTGTTACGTGTACACAAAATGCTGGAAGCAATGAACCCTGCGAAAACTAAAAAGTTAAAGTAAAACTATTACCTTATTCAAGAAAACGATGAAAGTATTAATGTTTGGATGGGAGTTTCCTCCCCATATTACCGGTGGCCTTGGTACAGCCTGTTTCGGACTTACCAAGGGATTACTGAAACATGGGGTGGAGGTACAGTTTGTAGTGCCAAAAGCTTACGGCGACGAGAGCGAGGAGGCAGTGCGACTGGTAAATGCCAGCGATGTAACGGTTATGATTAACGATCCGGTATTTCGCGAATACTGGAACCAGATCACGTATATGGAAATTGGTTCAAACCTCATTCCTTATGTTGGGCCGGAAGATTTTCAGCAAATGGTGAGCGAAAATACAAATATAAAAGTAGAGGAATCGAGCAGAGTTTTCTCAGAGCGTTTTCAGTTCTCGGGCAAATATGGTCACGATCTGATGGAAGAAGTAGCCCGTTACGCCCTGATTGGAGCATCAATAGCTGCAAACAGCGAGTTTGATGTAATTCATGCCCACGACTGGCTTACTTATTCGGCTGGAGTGGCTGCTAAAAAGATTTCGGGAAAACCGTTGGTTGTGCATATGCATGCTACCGAATTTGATCGCTCAGGCGAAAATTACAACGAAAATATTTACGAAATCGAACGTAAAGGTATGGTTGAAGCCGACCGGGTAATTACTGTAAGCAACCTAACCAGGAATATTGTAATTGACAGATATCATATTGATCCTGAAAAAGTTATTACCGTTCATAATGCAGTAGAACCGCCTGATCAAGCCGAATTGCTTGATGCCGAAAAACATGTACGCGAAAAAATAGTAACATTCCTCGGTAGGATTACTTTCCAGAAAGGTCCTGAATATTTTATCGAAGCAGCCTGCAAAGTGCTTGAACGCGATAAAAATGTACGATTCGTTATGGCCGGCACAGGTGATTTGATGGAAAAAATGATAAGGCGTGTTGCCAAGCTTAAAATATCATCGCATTTCCATTTCACCGGTTTTCTGAAAGGTGAAAATGTTGACCGCATGTTTGCCATGAGCGATGTATATGTAATGCCATCAGTATCCGAACCTTTTGGTATATCGCCACTCGAAGCCATGCGTTCGAATGTTCCGGTTGTAATTTCTAAACAGTCGGGTGTAGCTGAAGTATTGAATCATGTAATGAAAGTCGATTTTTGGGATGTTGATGCCATGGCTGATGCTATTTACGGCCTCTTGCATTACCAATCAATCAACAATATGTTTATTACCCATGGCGCCGAAGAGGTAAACAACCTCAAATGGGAATCAGCCGCCCGCAAAGTTGCCGATGTTTACGAATCGGTGCTAGCTAAGTAACCAACACACTTATTAACAATAGATTTTAAAAATTAGGTATATGAGGTCAGTTTGTCTTTATTTTCAGGTACACCAGCCATTCCGCTTGCGGACATATCGGTTTTTCGATATAGGATCCGACCATTATTATTACGACGACTATCAGAATAAGCGAATTGTAAGGCGTATTGCCTCCGATTGCTATCTTCCGGCAAACGAAGTTCTGCTAGGTTTAATCAACGAATATGGCTCGGCTTTTAAAGTTACATTCAGTATAAGTGGCTCGGCTTTAGAGCAGTTTGCCAAATACGCTCCCGAAGTTCTTGATAGTTTTAAACGCCTGGCAAAAACCGGAAATGTTGAGTTTTTAGCCGAAACTTATTCGCATTCACTGGTAGGATTAAATGATCCTTCTGAATTCAAAAGACAGGTTGAGGAACATTCGGCTGCTATAAAAAAAATATTTGGTTTTACTCCGACCGCTTTTCGAAATACAGAGCTAGTTTATTCCAACAGTATTGCCGGGCAGGTACTCGAAATGGGTTATAAAACCATGCTTACCGAAGGAGCTAAACAATTGCTCGGTTGGAAAAGTCCTAATTTCCTCTATTGCAGTGCTCCACATCAACGGTTGAAATTGCTTTTGCGCAATTACCAGCTCAGCGACGATATCACTTTCAGGTTTTCGCAGCAGGATTGGAGCGAGTGGCCACTAACAGCAGAAAAATACGTAGCTTGGTTGCAAAATGTTGATCCTAAACAGGAACTTGTAAATCTGTTTATGGATTACGAAACTTTTGGTGAACATCAAAAAGCATCAACCGGGATATTCGGTTTCTTAAGGGCATTCCCCGAATTACTTATTAAATCGGGTAAATGGGTATTCCGTACCCCGGGCGAAGTAACCGAAGACCTACAACCTGTTGCCAGTATTGATTGTCCACATGCTATTTCATGGGCTGATGAAGAACGTGATGTTACCGCATGGTTAGGCAATGATTTGCAAAGCGAGGCATTCTCCAGTTTGTATAAAGTATCGGAAATAATGGCCACTTGCGAGGATACTGAATTGCACCGCGACTGGAACTATTTGCAGGCAAGCGATCATTTTTACTATATGTGTACAAAATGGTTCAGCGATGGGGTAGTTCATCATTATTTTAATCCTTACGGCACACCCTACGAAGCATTCCTTAATTATATGAATGTACTTTCCGATTTCCTGATCCGTGTTAACGAATACGCTGAAAATAATACTTCTGCTAAACCCGTTAAAACTTCACCCAAAATTAAAACGCCAGTTACGCTTAAGGGAAATACTGAAATTGCTAAAAGTACTACCGTGAAAAAAGTAGCCAAATCAAAAGTTGCTGAAGCTGCGAAACCGGCTGCAAATGCCATTTCGAAAGGAAAAAAGAAGTAATGAAAATGGAGTGTTATTCACAATTTTGAATGTGTTGTGAATAACTTCAAATTCAGTTAATTTTAAAATTGTTACTTTTGCAAACCTCTGATTTTGGTTTTCACCAGTCAGGGGTTTGATTTTAGTGCATAGTCTCATTATTACATGCACTGATTTATTTGTGAGTCTTAAACTGAGATATGAGTGATAAGAAATTTATAAAGCCCGACTACATATTTGAAGTTAGCTGGGAAGTTTGCAATAAAGTGGGGGGAATACATACGGTAGTAGCCACAAAGGCTCCCGTAATTCAACAGGAATATGGTAATAACTACATTGTTATCGGTCCTGATGTATGGAAAGAGACCAGTGAAAATCCTGAATTTACTGAAGATAAATCCATATTTCGCGTTTGGCGCGAACGTGCCGAGAATGAAGGTCTTCGTATAAAAATAGGCAGATGGAATATCAAAGGCCGCCCTGTAGCCATATTGGTCGACTTTACGCAATACTTTACCTCAAAGGACAGTATTCTGGCCGAATTTTGGGAAAAGTACAAACTCGACAGCATTACAGGAACGTGGGATTATCTTGAACCAGCTTTGTTTGGATATGCAGCCGGAAAGGTGATTGAGAGTTTCTACGAATTCAGCTTGAGCGCACAGGATAAAATTGTTGCTCAATTTCATGAATGGATGACCGGCGGAGGTATTTTGTATCTCAACGATCGTGTTCCTCAAATTGGTACTGTATTTACAACTCACGCAACCGTTGTCGGGCGGTGTATTGCAGGTAATAATCTGCCATTGTACAGTCATTTCGAAGAATACAACGGCGATGCCATGGCACAGCGGTTTCATGTTATGGCCAAGCATTCGCTCGAACTGATAGCTGCTAACGAAAGCGATACATTCACTACTGTTAGTAAACTCACAGCTAATGAATGCGTTCAGTTTTTAGGACGCAACCCTGATGTAATCACACCCAATGGATTTGATGATTCCCTGTTTTTGAACGAAGAAACACTGGCTGTAAAACGCCTTGCTGCCCGCCAGAAATTACTTGCGGTTGCACAAGCGGTAACCGGTCAGCCATTGCCTTTGGATACCCTTTTGTTAATTAACAGCGGACGGTATGAATTTCGTAATAAGGGAATCGACCTATTTCTTGACGCGCTGGCTAACCTTAATAACAATAATCAGCTTACCTATCCGGTTGTAGCTTTTATTACTATTCCTGCTCACCATTCGGGTCCAGTTCCCGGGTTGGTTGAAAAACTCGAATCCGAAATTTTTGATAGCCCTCAGGAGAAGCAATACCTTACCCACGGTTTATTTGAGCCGGATTATGATCCGATTCTCCGCCGGCTGAAAGAAAATAGTCTTTTCAATTCGTTGCAGGACCAGGTGAAAGTAATTTTTGTTCCCAGTTACCTCAATGGTAACGACGGTGTTTTTAACCTTTCATACTACGAACTGTTACCAGGTTTCGACTTGTCAGTTTTCCCTTCATATTACGAGCCATGGGGATATACTCCTCTCGAAAGCCTTGCTTTTGGCGTGCCTACAGTAACTACTACGTTAGCAGGCTTCGGGTTATGGATGAGAAATATTGTGAAAGATAGTGGAATCACTGTTATTGAACGCAATGATGAGAACAACGAAAAAGTAGTTAGCGACATTGTTTCAGTTATACTTTCGTTCGAAAAAATGTCGGAAAGCAATCGTGGCATCATATCAGCCTCAGCGATTGCAATTGCAAAAACGGTTTTTTGGAGCAATCTTCTTAAATATTATAAAGAAGCCTATTCATTTGCTCTCGAAAAAGTTGCTGACCGCTCCGATTTATTTCGCGATAAGCGCCAGGCCGAAACTGTAATAAGCGTTAATGGGAAAAAGACTTCGCATCCGGAATGGCGCAAAGTGCTTGTTAACCATGTATTTCCCGATGCTTTAAAAGGGCTGCTTACTCTTAGCCGAAATCTGTATTGGTGCTGGAATAGTGAAGCTACCGATCTGTTCCGCCTCATTGATCCGAAAGGTTGGGAATACTCCGACCATAATCCGATTGCATTGCTCGAATCGCTCACATACAGCCGTTTGCAGGAACTTGAAAAAGATCCTGACTTTATGTCGCGATTGGCTGAAGCGATGAAAAACTTTGAGGCATACATGGCAAAAGGTTCGGAGAAAAGAAAACCTTCAATCGCTTATTTCAGCATGGAGTTTGGTCTTCACGAAAGTGTTCAGATATACTCGGGCGGTTTAGGTGTGCTTGCCGGTGATTATTTGAAAGAAGCTTCCGATTCGAATGTTGATTTGTGTGGTATCGGATTGCTATACCGGTATGGCTATTTCAAACAAGTAATGTCCCCACACGGAGAGCAGGTTCCGCAATATTTCCCTCAAAGGTTCAACCATTTACCATTAAAACCTGTTCGCGATGCAAATGGTGACTGGATAATGATAACTCTTTCTCTGCCAGGTCGTAATCTGTATGCTAAAGTCTGGCAACTCGATGTTGGTCGTATTCCTCTGTACCTGCTCGATGCTGATATTGAAGAGAATAGCGAAGCCGACCGCTTTGTTACCCACCAATTGTATGGTGGCGATCTGGAAAATCGTTTCAAACAGGAATTACTGCTTGGCGTAGGAGGTATTCGTATGTTGGAAGCCATAGGTGTTGAACCTGAACTTTACCACTGTAATGAAGGTCATGCGGCATTTATTGGCATTGAGCGTTTGCGCGAATATGTGCAGACCAAGCAGTTATCGTTCCTTCAGGCTATTGAACTTGTAAGGGCTTCAACCTTATTTACAACACACACACCTGTTCCTGCCGGGCACGATGCATTTACTGAAGATCTTCTCCGTACTTATATCCCTCATTATGCAGTGCGGCTAAATATTTCGTGGAATACCTTTATGAACCTCGGAAGGTATATTGAAAACCGAAACGATCAGAAATTTTCGATGAGTGTGCTTGCTTCAAAGCTTTCGCAGGAAATTAACGGTGTTAGCCGTATTCACGGACAAGTTAGCAGGCAGATGTTCCAGTCGATGTACAATGGATTTTATGAAAATGAAATTCATATTGGATATGTTACCAATGGAGTTCATTATCCTACCTGGGCAAATGCCAAATGGAAAAAACTTTATAAACAGGAATTTGGTGCCGGTTTTCTTGATGATCAGTCGAATCCGGAACATTGGAAGAAAATACATAACGTTTCCGACGAAAGAATATGGAATATCAGGCAGGACCTCAGAACTGAACTGATAAATTATATCAAAAAACGCTTGTCTGATACTATGGGAACAAGTTCGGAAAATCCGAAACAAGTTATACAAATTGTTGAATCACTCGACCCCAATGCGCTTACAATAGGTTTCGCCAGGCGTTTTGCAACGTATAAACGGGCTCACTTACTGTTCTCAAATATTGAAAGGTTGGCCCAGATTATTGGTAATCCAAAGCAGCCGGTTCAATTTGTTTTTGCCGGGAAAGCGCATCCTGCTGATTTAGCAGGAGCTGATCTTATTAAGCGGATCGTTGAGGTTTCGCGTATGCCGCAATTTGTAAGCAAAATCATTTTTCTGGAGAATTACAATATGGCCATGGCAAGGAAACTTGTACAGGGAGTCGATATCTGGCTTAATACACCAACTCGTCCGCTCGAAGCAAGTGGTACAAGCGGAGAAAAGGCTGTTATGAATGGCGTTGTTAATTTCAGCGTACTCGATGGCTGGTGGGCCGAAGGATACCGCCAGGATGCCGGTTGGGCGTTGAAAGAAGAAAGAACCTACGAAAATCAACAATTCCAGGACGAATTGGATGCCGAAACCATTTATAATATTCTGGAGGATGAAATTATTCCGACTTTTTATGATCGTGATACAAATCAAGTACCACATGCCTGGATAAAATATGTGAAAAATACTATCTCGGGGATTGCGCCGCATTTCACAATGAAACGTCAGCTTGATGACTATTACTCAAAATTTTACACTAAGCTGGCACATCGTTCAGCCCTGTTGAAAGAAGATGATAATGCAGCTATGCGCAACCTGGCATCATGGAAGTTCAGGATGATACGCAATTGGGATGGTATTGAAGTGGTGGATGTTTTGTTTCCGAATCCTACCTATGAAACTCTTAATCTTGGCGATATTTTTAAAGCTGAACTTGTCCTTAGTCTTGGTGATATAGCTCCTGATGATATCATGATCGAAATGGTTACCGGACAGAAAGAAAACGATACTATGCTTGAACCACAATCGATCCGCGAACTCATACTGCAGAAAGTGGATGGTAATCTGGCTCATTTTACAATTGATGTAGAAACTGCTTTGGCTGGTGTATTTGATATTGCCTTCCGTATAACCCCCAAAAACCCACTATTGCCTCACCGGATGGATTTTAACCTGGTAAAGTGGGCTTAGGTTGGATAAGGGGACAAGGCGACAGGGTGACAAGCTGAGGAGCGACAAGGAGAGGGGCGATAGGACGACATGGAGAGGGGCGACCTGGTGACAAGGCGACAGAATACAAGGTGAGGAGCAATCTGGTGAGATTAAAACCTAACCCCTAAAACCCAAAACCTCAACACAGAATTCATTCGAAACTAATTAATCAAATAAAACATGAAACTACTCGAAGGAAAAATTGCACTTATTACAGGAGCTTCCCGTGGAATTGGAAAAGCAATCGCAATCGCATTTGCAGAGCAGGGTGCTTCCATCGCTTTTACCGATATGCGCCGCGATGATATTATGGAAGCAACTGAACGCGAAATACAAGCTATTGGCGTTAAAGCTATTGGATATGCATCGGACGCAAGTTCATTCGACGACAGCGAACATACAGCCGATGAAATTGCTAAAGAGTTTGGCCGTATTGACATACTGGTTAATAATGCCGGTATTACCCGCGACAACCTGCTCATGCGCATGGCCGAAGCAGATTGGGATCTGGTTATTAAAGTAAACCTGAAATCAGTGTTCAATCTTACCAAGGCTGTGCAGAAATATATGCTTAAACAACGCTCAGGCTCTATTATAAATATGAGTTCGGTGGTTGGTGTAAACGGAAATGCCGGACAATCAAATTATTCAGCTTCCAAAGCTGGGTTAATAGGATTTACCAAATCGGTTGCTCAGGAATTAGGCTCACGCAATATACGATGCAACGCAATTGCTCCCGGTTATATAGAAACAGAAATGACAGCAAAACTTTCTGAAGAAGTCCGCAAGGAATGGGCTGCTCAGATTCCGCTCCGTCGTGGTGGTAAACCCGAAGATGTTGCACAGGCTTGTGTTTTCTTCGCTTCTGACCTTTCGGGATATGTTACTGGCCAGGTACTTAGTGTTTGTGGAGGGATGAGTACATAAATAACTCTTCTTCCGGAAATAAAAAATGCGGATTTCGAGAATGAAATTCGCATTTTTTTTTAAAACTATACTCTAAGCGTTGTTTGCTAGTGTAAAAGTGCATACCGAAGATAAAATAGGCAAACCTGATGTAATTTATTTTGTTTTTCTCCCCCCCCCACAAAAGAGAAAAAACCACCGCACAAAACAGCACATTTGCAAAACGGCCTCGCCAATCCATGACCAAATTTTGCAAAAGATCTGCTTTACGCTCTCGCTCAAATCACTGTTTATCAGCGTGCTAGTTATAGTAATAATTAATCAGAACAAAACACAAACAATCGCGTTATATTTGCAGCAGTTTTAAATGAATGATGATCAGGAGAATTACAACCATATCGTTTTTACTAATAGCCAATATTATACTATTGGCTCATGCTGTTATTCCGCACCATCATCATCATAGTGAAGTGTGTTTTGTAAAGACTCATTGCCAAAACGACATTAACTCACATAAGCATGATTTTACTGAACATAACCATGAACACAATGGTAATCACAACGATCAATCGTGTGTACTAAAGCAAGTTGTCGCTGTTCCTCAAAAATCATTTAATTCATCGTATAACCGCTTTGGCGACCAACATCATTTGTATTTACCACAAGTTGTGCTTTTTAATTCAAATATCGTTTTAGAGCCTGTTATGGGTGTTTCTTCTATTGATAAAAACGATATATCTTTTTACTATTCTCTATTCGTAGCTACTGGTTTAGGTTTACGGGCACCTCCTGAAGTTTAAATTTTAACTCTTTTTTTTTGAATGCTGGCGATGGAGAAAATTTATCGTTAACATACGTGCATTCAATACTTTGTAAGTTTTAATTTTTAAACAAAAATTCAAAATGAAATACAATCTATTTTTCATAGCAATGCTTGCAATTGCAATTGTAAGTTGCAAAAAATCGCAGGAAACTACACACGAAGAGCATGATGAACCAAAAATTCAATATACAGCATATAGCGATAATTTTGAGCTTTTTGCTGAAGCTGACCCTTTTGTAGTTGGGGAAACGGCAAATATTTTATCACATTTTTCACTTCTTCCTGAATTTATAGCGGTTGAAAGTGGTAGCATGACAGTGAGTTTAATTATAAACGGAAAAGAAACAAAGCAGACACTCGAAAAGCCAACAAGAAAAGGCATCTATAGCTTTGATTTAAAACCTGAAACAGTTGGTAAAGGCAATCTTGTATTTGATTTAAAAAACGAAAAAGGGACTTTTCAGGTTGTGGTTGCTAACGTTACAGTCTATTCAACTGAAAAAGAGGCTCATGAAGTTGCGGAAAATATTGTTTTGCCAAAAACAAACACAATAGTTTTCACAAAGGAACAATCGTGGAAAATTGATTTTGCAACCGAAAAAGCTACAAAAGAGCCATTCGGACAGGTCATTAAAACTACAGCTCAGGTTAAATCGGCACAAGGCGACGAAATTTTGATTTCTGCCAAAACAAATGGCATTGTAACTATTATGGACAATAATGTATTGGAAGGAAAAAGTGTTACTGGCGGACAATCAATATTTTCAATTTCTGGTAGCGGAATGGCTGACAATAACTCATCTGTTCGATTTGCTGAGGCTCAGAATAATTTCAAAAAAGCACAATCTGATTATGAGCGTTTAAAAGAATTGGCAACAGATAAAATTGTTTCGGAAAAAGAGCTGTTGAATGCTAAAAATCAGTATGATAATACAAAAGCTATTTTTGAAAACCTTCAAAATAACTTTAGCGCCTCGGGGCAAAAAGTAACAAGTTCATTGACAGGTTATATCAAACAACTATTTGTGAAAAACGGGCAATACGTTGAAGCCGGACAGCCTCTTGTAATTGTATCGCAAAACAAAACTCTTGTATTATATGCTGAAGTTCAACAAAAATACGCGCCTTACCTTGGGGCAATTTCTTCTGCAAATATTCGCACTATCAACGACCAAAAATCATACACTTTCGACGAATTAAATGGGAAAATATTGTCCTATGGCCGCTCTGCAAACAGCGATAATTATTTAATTCCGGTTAACGTGCAAATTGATAATAAGGGCAGTTTTATATCAGGTGGTTTTGTTGAATTATACCTTAAAACCACAACCAATTCACAAGTCTTAACAATACCAAATTCTGCTCTGTTGGAAGAACAAGGTGCGTTTTTTGTTTTTATACAAATAACACCTGAACTCTTTGAAAAAAGAGAGGTAAAAACAGGTGCGACAGATGGAGTGAAAACCGAAATAATTAAAGGAATTAATGAAAATGAACGTGTGGTAACCAAAGGTGCAATTTTGGTAAAACTTGCCCAATCATCGGGCACATTAGATGCTCATTCAGGTCATGTTCATTAAAAATATAGATAATCATGATAAATAGTATTATAAAATTTTCGCTGAACAACAAGTATTTTATTTTACTGTGCTCGGTGTTGCTGGTGGTTTTTGGAATAAGAACTGCTATAAATATGGATGTTGATGTATTCCCTGACTTAACAGCTCCAACTGTTGTAGTTATGACTGATGCTCACGGTATGGCTTCGGAGGAAGTTGAACGAATGGTTACCTTTCCGATTGAAACGGCAGTAAATGGTGCCACTGATGTACGCAGGGTTCGTTCGGCTTCATCACAAGGATTCTCTTTTGTATGGGTTGAGTTCGATTGGGGAACTGATATTTTTAAAGCCCGGCAAATTGTTAGCGAAAAATTAATTACAATTTCTTCACAAATGCCTTTGGGTGTTGGGCAGCCTTTACTGGCTCCGCAGTCGAGCGTAATGGGAGAAATATTTTTTATAGGCATTCAGGCTGACAGTACCAGCATGATGGATTTAAGAACCATTGCCGAATGGAATATAAAGCCTTTGCTTTTGGCAACAGGTGGCGTTTCGCAGGTAACCATAATTGGTGGCGATTACAAACAATACCATGTATTGGCTAATCCACATAAAATGAAGGCTTACAATATCTCAATGTCTGAATTGGCAGAAGCTTGCAAAGGAATTAGTCAAAACTCAACCGGTGAAGCGGTTCGTCAGTATGGAAATGAGTATGTGGTTCGTGGCATTGCACGCACATCTGATTTAGAAATATTGGGAAGTGCATACATTAAATCAAACAATGGAAAGCCCGTTCGAATAAGTGATGCTGCAGAAGTTAAAATAGGAAGCGCCATAAAAATGGGACACGCTTCCGAAAATGCAAAACCGGCTGTTATAATTTCTATATCAAAGCAACCAAATACAAATACGCTTGATGTTACGCAGCGCATAGAAGAAAACCTGAAAACTTTGCAAAAAACGTTACCTCCGGATGTGAAATTAGATACTCAAATATTTCGTCAGGCAGGGTTTATTGAAACATCTGTAAGTAATGTGCAAAACGCGTTATTAGAGGGAAGTGTTTTTGTAATTATCATTCTTTTTATATTCTTAGGTAGTTTCCGAACTACAATTATATCACTTTTGGCTATTCCCTTATCGCTGCTCGGTGCAATATTGGTAATGAAATTACTTGGGCTAAACATAAATACCATGAGCCTTGGAGGGATGGCAATTGCCATAGGTGCTTTGGTTGACGATGCTATTATTGATGTTGAAAATGTGTATAAACGGCTTAGGCAAAACAGGCAAAAACCTTTGGAAGATAGGCAATCATCATTTACGGTTGTTTACGAAGCATCAGTAGAAATCAGAGCGTCAATTTTAAATGCAACAGCCATTATTATTGTTGCTTTTATTCCGTTGTTTTTTCTTTCAGGAATGGAAGGTAGAATGCTGCAACCATTAGGTATTGCCTTTGTAGTTTCGCTATTTGTTTCTTTGGTTGTTGCTATGACTTTAACGCCATTACTGGCAAAAATGCTTTTAACAAACGATACGTATTTAGCAAAGAATGAAAAAGAAAAGTGGTTGGTTAGAAAACTTTCATTCTATTACGAAAAGTCACTTACATGGTCGTTGCATCATAAAAAAACCATTGTTTTTTCAACGCTTGGTTTGTTTGTAATATCATTGGTAGCAATATCAACAATGGGACGAAGTTTCTTGCCTGAATTTAATGAAGGCTCACTTACTCTGTCTGTTGTAACCAAGCCCGGCACATCATTAGAAGAAAGCAATAATTTAGGCAATTTAGTTGAAAACGAGTTATTAAGTATATCCGAAATTTCAAGTACAGCACGAAGAACAGGGCGTGGAGAATTAGATGAGCATTCGCAAACAACCAATAGTGCCGAAATAGATGTGAATTTTACTCTTAAAGACCGCAGTTCTGATGAGTTTTTGGCCGATGTGCGAAATACCTTAGCTCGGATTCCCGGAATTGCAGCTACTGTCGGGCAGCCGCTCGGACATAGAATTGACCATATGCTATCAGGCACAAGGGCAAATATTGCTATAAAACTTTTTGGGTCCGATTTAAATCAAATGTTTACAATTGGTAATCAAATAAAAAATTCAATTGTTGATATTGAAGGATTGGTTGACGTAAATGTTGAACAACAAGTTGCTATTCCTCAGATTCAAATAAAGGCTAATCGTGAAATGCTGGCATATTATGGCATTACATTACAGCAGTTTAATGAATTTATCGATATTGCTTTTGGTGGCGAAAAGTTATCGGATATTTATGAAGGACAAAGAAGCTTTGGACTTGTATTGCGTCTGAACAAAGACTACACAGAAACAATCGAAGGAATTCGAGCTGCATTAATTGATACACATGATGGCAAAAAAGTTCCTTTGGAACAAGTGGCTGAAATTGTATCTGTTTCTGGACCAAGTTCAATAAGTCGCGAAAATGTTCAACGTAAAATTGTAATTTCTGCTAATTTAGCCGGGCGCGATTTACGAGGCGTTGTTCAGGATATTCAAAAGAATATAAATAGCGGAATAGCTTTGCCTGAAGGATATAGGATAGAATATGGCGGACAATTCGAGAGCGAAGCAAAAGCATCACAAACTTTAATGTTAACTTCAATTTTAGCGATCCTCATAATATTCTTGTTATTGTTTCAGGAGTTTAAAAACTTCAAACTAGCCGGGATAATTTTACTCAATCTTCCATTGGCATTAATAGGAGGTGTGTTTGCCATATATTTCACATCGGGCATACTCAGTATTCCTGCAATTATTGGTTTTATAACACTTTTCGGAATTGCAACCCGCAATGGAATATTGCTTGTTTCGCATTATCAACAGCTGCAAAATAGTGGCGTTTCGCTTATCGAAACTATTACCAAAGGTTCAGCCGATAGACTTAACCCTATACTTATGACTGCACTAACCGCTGCGCTTGCTCTTATTCCTTTGGCAATGCGTGGCGATTTGGCTGGCAACGAAATACAAAGCCCAATGGCTAAGGTAATACTTGGTGGTTTGCTTACATCAACACTACTAAACATCTACATTGTGCCAATTATTTACAGTTCACTTAAAAATCGTGGAATTTTAAAAAACGACAACCTATGAAAAGTTTTTTAACAACAGCAATCATCATAGCGTTGGGGTCAACTCTTTTTGCTCAAAACACTATTGAAAATGTAATGGCGGAGATAGAAAAGAATAACACAACGCTTTCGGCCCTCAAGGAAAAAGCAGAAGCCAATAAACTAGGCAATAAGACCGGTATTTATATGCAAAACCCCGAAGTGGAATTCAACTATTTATGGGGTGATGCTGTAACAGGTAACCGCACAGATTTTAGTGCTAAACAGACCTTCGATTTTCCAACCGCTTATGGGTACAAAAATCAAATATCGGATATTAAAAATGAGCAGGTAGTCCTTGAATTTCAAAAGCAACGTAAAGATTTACTTTTCAATGCACGTTTGGTCTGTTACAATTTGATTTATATCAATGCCTTAATGGCCGAGCTTTCCAAAAGAATTTCAAATGACGAAAGCATTGCCAAATCCTACAAATCAAAACTCGATGCAGGCGAAACAAATATTCTGGAATACAACAAAGCCCAGTTAAATTTGCTGAATCTCCGAAAGGAGAAGGAGTCGCTTACCATTGAAAGTGAAGCTTTGCTTGGAGAATTGACCCGGTTAAATGGAGGAATTCCAATTGAATTTACCCGGACTGAATTTCCGGGCTCAACAATTCCCGCCAACTTTGAACAATGGTACACAGAGGCCGGGCAAAGTAACCCTTTGTTGAATTGGTTGAAAAAAGAGATAGAACTCAACCAAAAGCAAGTTAGTCTGAACCGGGCAATGAACTTGCCCAAACTTCAGGCAGGTTATATGAGCGAATCGGTTGTTGGACAAGATTTTAAGGGTGTTACAGTGGGGTTGTCAATTCCTTTGTGGGAAAATAAAAATACCGTAAAATATTCCAAAGCAACTACGCTTGCCATGGAGAGTGCTGCCAATGACAATAAAATTCAGATGTATAATCAGCTGAAAATTTTGCACGCTAAAGCTATCGGGCTTCAAAAAAGCGTAAGCGATTATAAAGAGAATTTAAAGCTCTTTAATAATTCTGAACTTGTTGCAAAAGCATTGGATAAAGGCGAAATTTCATTAATTGAGTATATGCTCGAACTCTCTATTTACTATGAAAGTATAAATAATTTACTTCAATCAGAAATGGAAATGAATAAAACAGTTGCCGAGTTAAACAAATATTTATGACAGAATAACTTGAAATTTTTGAACTTACAAAACAGAAATAGTAATTTTCATGTAAATTTCATTCTTCTTATTTTACGGTTTGTAATTTTAATAAACTAATGGCTCTGTTCGGCTGCCAACTGTATGAGTTGCCGACTGAACAGAGCCAAAAATCGAAGAAATAGAATATGCCTTTAATCAGGCAGTTTTTTTGATTATGCCTTGTAGAAAAATGTGTGGATTTCGGATTCCGAAACTGTTTTTACATAAGCTTCAAGTCCTTTATCCATCACCTTTTCAATCAGAGGCATAGGCGTAAAAGGGGTTATCATTTTAAAAATCTGTCCTTTTGCCAAAGCCATTGATTTGCCAAGTACCTCAGCCAATGGATGTTGTCCGGCCTGTAGCATTTCGCGGGCGTCCATAGTTTCCACGATCAGTGATTCATTAAACCATTCAGGTTTTACGTTTAAGTTAGATTGTTGACTCATAATTTCTGTTGTCTGGTTTTGACCTGCGGCTTTCCGCAAAGTGTTAATAATTGTTTCGATGGGTATATTTCCAACCACGGCAACCTGTTGAAAAGTTGCTACCCGTCCGATGGTTCGTCGCAGTACCGGGTTTTTTAGCTTTTCAAAAGCAGGGGAGAGGCTTATCAGCAATTCCTCCAGTTCCGGGAAATTGTCCAGAAATTCGCCTATTCGGGTTTTAGGAGTGATGAGGGGAGTTGTCATTAATGATTTGTTTCTTGTTTCAGTTTTCAGGTTCTGAAACGTTAGTTTAATTCAGGTTTCTTGTTTAGAAATCTTCTGGTTTTTTTGAATTTCTACTCCTTGCCTGTTCTTTTTATTTGCCGTACGACAATAGCCTTTGCTCTCCTTCAAGTGCCCTCAATTCGGTCAGATCCTGCGAAAACTCAATGGTTCCCAGGTAGTTATTATCCTTGTCGCGGAGTGGAAGATAGGTGATGTAAATAAATTTTGGTCCCATCTGTATCCAAAAAGGAGCTGCTTTTTCTTTACCACTTTTAAAATCGTTAAGTATCTGATCAACAATATGCATACTGTGCGGAGGATGGCACATGCGTACATCGCGACCTAAAATTGCCCTGTTGCGGTCAAAAATCCGGTGTTCGCCCTGTGTGAAAAATTTCACTTTGTCGTTTTTATCTACGAATGTAATATCAACCGGCAAGGTATTTAGCAAAGCCGACAGTTCTTCGATGTTAAAGCTGCCACTGGGCAAACGAACAATACCACCAGCAAATTCATTGCGTAAATCAATTGTTGGATCAACGCTTTCCGGAAGCCACTCATCAGTTGGGTCGAACAAGCAATACCCAATTTCGTTGGTCTGCTGCAGAACATCATACCATTCCTGGTCGGTAAGCTCGTCCATCGACATAGGAAAGAGAATTTCGTCCTCTTTCATAATCATGTCGGTAACTGATTTTGATGCTGGCTCCAGCACAATTGTAATTATATCAACCAACTCAGTGGCTGTTGCTCCTTGCGAATTATGAAGCACTTCAATTGCATTTTTCAGCGAAGCACGGGTTTCGTCGTGTTTGCCCCACATTACAGTTGGAGGTCCTGTAATCCCTTTAGATTCGAGAAAAGGGAACAATAGGTTTTCCTTACGTCTGTAATGTTTGTCCACATCCATAAGCGAATTAAAAATGGAGAGCATTTTCATGACTGAATCGTCAAGAATTTCATCAGCATTGGATGAGGCAATGTTTTTTACCGACTCGAAAATGCTTTTAAGCTGTAAAACCTGTTTTTCGAGTTCACGGTTTTCTTTTTTAAATGTATCAACCGGATGCCCGGCAGGAATATCTTTTGCCGTGGAATGATCAATGTTACCATCCAATACCATGGCATGGATATCGCAGAGTTTCAGTACTTCTTCCACAGGCAATCCTTCTTTAATCAGTTCCTGTTCCACTTCTACTACTTCATCATAAGGAATGCCTTTAAGCAGGTTGGTAAGTTGTACTTTAATAGCTTCGGGCGCTTCGCCTTTGTGTAATTGCAAAATCATGTGCTTCAAAAGCTCTTTCCTGTTTTCCGAATTGTTGATTAATTCACTCATTTTAAAATGTTTAAAGATTATATTTTGTGTTTTTTCGTTAAGTACAGAAGTGCTATTCTTATTTAGATTAATTCTTTGCAAAGATATATAATAATTTAAGTACAGCAATACTTAAATAGAAAATATTTTTTATTTCTCTACATTTTATTTTCCAGGGGCAATTCGCATTCTACTCACGAGAATTTTTTTTTAAAATTACATGTTACTTAAATGATTTTGTCCTAAGTTTGTTTAACCAAATCATTAATCAAAATTTTATTATGAAAACTAAAAGATTTCTATTTGTTATTACGCTGGCAATTATATTGTCAGGTGTTAGTTCTGCTCAGGATTGCGGGTTTTACAGTATGTCGAAAGGCATGGCATTAGGCTATCAGAACCTTGATGCCAAAGGTAAAATTACCGGCACCAACCGCACAACCTGCCTCGATGTTAGCTCTGTTGGCACAGCTACACTCTACAAAATGAAAGGTGAGTATTCGGATGCAAAAAACAACCTTACAACCCGCGAATTCGAATTGAAGTGCGAGGATGGTAATTTTTATCTGGATATGCAGAGTATTCTTGATCCCAAATCGATGGAAGGATTTAAAGATATGGAAGTAAGTGTTGATGCAAATGATATGATGTATCCTTCGGTGTTAATTGCCGGGCAGCCTCTTCCCGATGCAAGCATTACCATTGCGGCATCTTCAGGTGGTGTTAACCTGATGAACATGGTTGTAAATATAACTAATCGCAAAGTTATAGGTTCCGAGTCAGTTACAGTACCTGCAGGTACTTTCGACTGTTACAAAATTACCTATGATGTTGAAACAAAACTTATGTTTAAAATCGTTTCAACAGTAACTGAATATGTAAATATGGGTGTTGGGAGTGTTAAAACTGAAACTTACGATAAAAAAGGGAAACTGGCAGGCAGTACAGTGCTCATTGAAGTGAGTAAATAACAGAACTTATACGGCACAAGCGTGTCAGGTTCATTCGGTTCATCTCCTTTTAATACCTGGGTAAGCGAAAATTTTGCGACCTTTGCGGGGTTATTCATAAAAACCCTTCACTGTTGTGGGATTTTCGCTTATTACTTTATATCCGGTCTGGTTGTTGATACTCTGCATTTTAGCCGGATCGGCCTATGCAACACTGCTCTATTTTCGTGAAAAAGAAAGCGGTTTTAATCGCCTTACTACCCGCACTCTTGCAATTTTGCGTGGCACTGTAGTAACATTAGTTGCATTTCTGCTGCTGTCGCCTTTGTTAAAAAGCACTTCGCGGTACACCGAAAAACCAATTGTATTGCTTGCTCTCGATAATTCCGGGTCCATTGCAATGAGCCGCGATTCAGCGTATTACAAAAAAGAATTTGCAACAGAGTTTAAAAATCTTGCTGATAAGCTATCGAAAAAGTTTGATGTTCAAACGTATACTTTTGGAGATAAGTTAACGGATGGACACAACGCTGACTTTACAGAGAAACAAACCGATATGTCAGGCTTGTTCTCGGAGCTAAAGGATCGTTACTCTAACCGAAATCTTGCAGCTCTGGTGCTTGCCGGCGACGGGATTTACAACCGGGGCGCAGATCCGCTTTATGCTTCTGCTGATGCGCCATATAGTATTTATACAGTTGCAATGGGCGACACTACCCAACAGAAAGATATTGTAATTTCGAGGGTTAACTTTAACCGAATCGCATTTTTAGGAAACGATTTCCCGCTCGAAATTACAATTACAGCCTATAAATGCCAAGGATCGCAAAGCAAAGTATCGGTTTCGTCGGGCGAACAGCAGTTGTTTACAGCCAACATGAAAGTTAACAATCAGAGTTTTACACAAACATTTACTACAACTCTTACAGCTTCGAAACCGGGTATTCAACGTTATCGTATTTCTGTATCACCCGTTAAGGGCGAAATAAGTACAGTAAATAATTACCAGGATATTTTTATTGAAGTACTCGATGGAAGGCAGAAAATTCTCCTTCTGCACTCGGCTCCACATCCTGATATTGCTGCATTGAAACAAGCAATTGAAAAGAACAGGAATTATTCGGTCGATAATTTTATGCTTAGTGATTTCAATGGTTCCATTTCTTCATACAGCCTGGTAATATTGCACCAGATACCTTCGCTGAGTGATGTAGGGTTTCAGGTTACCAATCAGTTAAAATCGTCGACAGTTCCAGTGCTTTATTTTATTGGAACGCAATCGAATATACAGGCATACAACAGCCTGATGACTGGCCTGCTTATTCCTGAGACAAAGAGTACTTTCAATGAAGCAACAGCGTTTCTGAATACTGATTTTACCTTGTTCTCACTAGCGCCGGATATAAATCAGATGATTCCCGAATTTCCGCCTTTGCATGTTCCTTTCAGCCAATATAAGCCGGGAACAGCTTCACAGGTTTTACTTTATCAAAAAATAGGGAGTGTAAATACCCGAATTCCAATGATTCTTTTTAACCAGGGTGTCGATCGCAAATCAGCTACCATCACAGGCGAAGGGATCTGGCGCTGGCGTTTGTCGAATTATATAAAAACCGGTAATCAGCAGGTATTTGACGAACTTTTCAGCAGAATCATACAATACCTTGCGGTAAAAGAAGATAAAAGTCAGTTCAGGGTAATTCTGAAAAATAACTTTAACGAAAATGAGGCAATAGAAATTGATGCTGAATTATATAATGATAGCTATCAGCTGGTTAATGATCCGGAAGTAAGCATTATCATTACGGATGAAAATAAAAAGAATTACCCTTATTCCTTCACACGTACTCCGAATGCCTATTACCTGAATGCGGGTAACCTGCCACCAGGCGAATATTCGTATAAAGCCGCAACTTCGTTTGCCGGAAAAGCATTCCAGAAAACAGGGATTTTCACCATTATGTCGCTGAACATCGAATCGTTGAACACAGTCGCAAACCATGTTTTGCTCAACAATATTGCTGTTCGTAACAACGGGAAAATGGTTTACCCTTCGCAGCTGGATCAGGTTGAGCAATTACTCACTGCACGCGATGATCTTAAAACCATTGCCTACACGCAAAAGCGCTATACGGATCTGGTGAGTTTCATCCCTTTTCTGATGCTTCTGCTTTTACTTCTTTCCGCTGAATGGTTTATCCGCAAGAGGAATGGAAGTTATTAACAGAGAATTTGTTACAATTTTTTTGGAATCAAAAACGGACTATATTTCATGAGTCGGCTGTTGAAGTTAAAGTATAAATAGTTGGCATTTAGCGAGACAATAAGTAATGGATTTTAGCAAATAGACCCGAAATACTATTCACAAATTCCCATGTTCAAATAACCTGCATCCATAATCAATTTCATTCCCTATGACTTCGCAAATTATCTTCACTATCCTCGTTATCATTACCATTGTCGGTTTTTTATTCGATCAGTGGATCAGTTATCTCAATACTACTACCCGCAGCAATAAATTGCCCGATGTACTCAAAGGTTTTTACAACGAAACAACCTACAGCAAGCAGCAGGATTACGAAAGTGTAAATTACCGGTTTGGAATTTTATCCGACGGTCTATCATTCCTTGTTATTCTTTTAATGCTGTTTCTGGGTGGTTTTGCATGGCTTGACGCTTTTGTAATAAATATTACTTTTTCAGCAATATTACAGGCGATTCTGTTTTTCGGAATTCTTGTGTTTGCATCTGATCTGTTGAGTATTCCGCTCGATGTATATCATACTTTCGTGATTGAAGAGCGCTTCGGTTTCAATAAAACAACGCCCTTAACTTATGTTTTTGATAAACTGAAAGGTTGGTTACTCGGAGCACTTGTCGGAGGTGCTTTACTTGCACTTATCATTTTTATTTATGAAAAATCGGGGGTATGGTTCTGGGTGCTGGCCTGGATATGCATTTCAGCTTTTACTTTGTTTATCAGTTATTTTTATACCACACTGCTGGTTCCGGTTTTCAATAAACTTACTCCACTTCCTGCCGGCGAATTGCGCGATTCCATCGAGAAAGTGGCAATACAAGCCGGATTCAATCTGAAAGATATCAGTATTATGGACGGATCGAAGCGAAGTTCGCGCGGTAATGCATATTTCAGTGGATTTGGCCGTAAAAAAAGCATTGTACTTTACGATACCCTTGTTACTGAACACAGTATTGACGAACTAACCGCTGTGCTTGCCCATGAAATTGGTCATTATAAAAAGAAGCATGTGCTTAAAGGCCTGGTAACCGGTGTATTGCAAACCGGTGTGTTGCTTTTTTTACTCTCTTTGTTGTTGAAAAGTCCATTGCCATCCTATGCACTCGGAGCTTCGGTTGCTTCATTTCATATGTCGGTTATCGCTTTTGGAATACTTTTCAGCCCTGTTTCCACCATATTAGGGATTCTGTTTAATTCGGTTTCGCGAAAGTACGAATATGAAGCTGACAGGTTTGCAATCCGGCTTTCCAAACCAGGCGCTTTGCAGGAAGCATTGAAACGCCTTTCGGTGAAGAACCTGAGTAACCTTACCCCACATCCCTGGTATGTGTTTATTCATTATTCCCATCCTACACTTCTACAGCGACTTGCAGCTTTAGCAGAAACAAAGAAATCCTGATGAAGCCCATTGTGCATTGAAGTAGGGAAGTAAACCAAAAATGGAGTATTTTTGCAGCTATATTTTATAGGGAAGTTAGCGCCAACAAATGAACGACAATAACCTCAGAAGCAAGGCAGGTTTCCTCAGTGATACAACGCTGAAGGTATTTTCCGGTATAAGAAATTTTATAAAATCCTGGATCAGGATTCCCCGCGAAGCACCTTTATGGTTAAAGGCTGTATTAGTAAGTATTTATGGTCTTGCTTTTTTTCTTTTGTTTACACTGGCTATCGATGTAAATTTTTTATGGCTGTTTGGAAGTTCACCAAAAATTACTGAACTCAAAAACCCGGATATCAGTATCACATCACAAATATATTCGGCTGACCGGAAACTTATTGGCACACTTTTTACCGAAAACCGCACTCCTGCTGTTTACGAAGATCTGCCTGCGAACCTTATAAATTCGCTTATTGCAACCGAAGATGTCCGGTTCTACAAACACAACGGTGTAGATATAAAGGCAACATTGGCCGCTTTGTGGTCTGTTATGCAAGGCGACCGAAGAGGTGGAAGTACCATAACCCAGCAACTGGTTAAAAACCTCTTTAAAACGCGTAAGGATTATTCTACTGGGCCACTTGGCTCAATACCAGGTGTTTCAACTTTGATAAGCAAAGCAAAAGAATGGATTAACGCGGTAAAAATTGAGCTTTATTATTCGAAAGAGGACATTATCATAATGTATTTCAATACGGTTGATTTTGGTAGCCATGCTTTTGGGATCAACTCAGCGGCTTCAACATTTTTCAGTAAAAAAACTTCAGAACTTACTTACAGTGAATCTGCCGTTTTGGTTGGTTTATTAAAAGCACCTTCTTCTTATAGCCCGATTGCAAACCCTGAACGTTCGAAAACACGCCGTAACCAGGTAATCAGCCAACTCGAAAAATATAGTTATATCAGCAATCAGGAAAAAGATTCGCTCACTGAGCTTCCGCTAAAACTCAAATTTCAACGTAAAAGTTTCTCCAAAGGAAATATGACCTATCTGCGCGATGCAATTGTCCGCGATTTGCAGCCATGGAGTAAGGAAACTGGTATTGATGTGTGGACTGACGGTTTGAAAATATATACTACCATCGATTCGCGTATGCAGAAATACGCCGAAGATGCGGTAGCTGAGCATATGAAAAATTTGCAAAGGGTATTTAACCAGTCGGGCAGAGATGCAGTAAAACCCTGGATAGATGAAAACGGGAATGAAATCAAGGATTATTTTCTTAAAAAAGCTATTGAACTCCCTCAGTATAAAAAGCTGATAACCAGGTATGGCGAAGGCAGCGACAGTATTCGCATAGCACTGAGCCAAAAGCATGCTATGAAGGTTTTTACATTCAATGGCGAGCGCGATACAACAATGTCGGCTCTTGATTCGATTAAATATTACCAGAATTTTTTCCAAACCGGCTTTATAGCCATGGAGCCAGGCACTGGTTTTGTAAAAGCATGGGTGGGTGGCATCAACTTCAAATATTTTAAGTACGATCATGTTAACCAGTCGAAACGGCAACCCGGTTCTCTCTTCAAAGCGTTCGTTTATTCTGCTGCATTCGATAATGGATTTGGCCCCTGCGACCAGATAACGGATCAGCCTGTTTCGATAAAATATACCGAAAACGGTGAGGAAAAGGAGTGGCGTCCCAATAATGTAGACCATAGTCACTCCGGAACCATGACATTGAAACATGCATTTGCCCGGTCAGTAAACTCTGTGGCTGTGCAGTTAACAAAAAAGATAGGCTGGAGGAAGGTTATCGAATACGCGCAAATGATGGGTGTTAAATCCGAACTGGCCGATGTTCCTTCAATATGCCTTGGATCGAGTGATGTTACACTCGAAGAAATGGTAAATGCTTATTGTACTTTCGTGAATGGTGGTTCGCTGGTGGAACCTGTGCTGGTAACCCGCATTGAGGATCAAAACGGGAAAGTATTATACGAAGCATTATCCACTAAAAAACAGGTACTTAAACCTGAAACAGCCTTTCTGATGAGCGTTTTACTTCGCTCCGGACTTACCGAGCCCGGCGGAACAACGCAAGGATTGTGGGAATATGATATTTTCCGTTTCGGAACTGAGTTTGGCGGCAAAACCGGTACCTCATCCGATTATACTGATGGATGGTTTGTTGGCATAACGCCGGGTCTGGTTGCCGGATGCTGGGTAGGTAACGACGACCGGTCAATACATTTCCGCACGTCGCACCTGGGTGAGGGGCTTCGCACAGCACAACCGATTTATGGTAAGTTTATGGCTAAAATGCTTAAGGACGAAACCCTGAAGGAATACAGGCAGAAATTTGCCAAACCTGACTTTAAAATAGACAAACCCTATGCCTGTCAAACGCCTTGGCCAAAAGCTGATTCGCTGGCGACAGCCACTGATTCAACAGCAGTTGAAATTGAATAAAAGTACTTGTTGTGAAACTATAGTAGTCAAATTTTGTTAAATCATTTCTTAATCTTTTAAAATCATACGAATGCAAATCACAAAAAACACAGTCGTTTCTCTCAGTTATGTGCTGAAACGCGACAATGCTAATGGTGAAATTATCGAAGAAACAAAGGCCGGCGATCCGTTGGTATTCCTTTATGGAAATGGCCAGATGCTGCCAAAATTCGAAGATCACCTCAGCACACTTAAAACAGGCGACGCTTTCGAGTTTACACTTACCAGCGCTGATGCATATGGCGAAATGGACCAGGATGCTGTTATTGATCTCGAAAAAAGTATTTTCATGATCGATGGCAAAACAGATGATGAGTTACTTGCTATAGGTAATGTTATCCCAATGCGCGACGACCAGGGACATATGCTGCAAGGCACTGTTGTAAGTGTAAATGAGGAAACAGTACGGATGGATTTCAATCATCCTATGGCTGGCAATATCCTTCATTTTACAGGTAAAGTAATTGATGTACGCGAAGCTTCCGCCGAAGAATTAAGCCATGGTCATGCTCACGGAGCAGGCGGTCATCAGCACTAGGAAATATTTTGCTCCAATAGTCCCGGTTTGTAAACAGGTGTTATTTGCCTGAAAGCGAATCGGGATTTTTTTTGTTCAGTGATTTCATTTAGTGAAACTTTCAAAATAACTTCCCCAATAGCAAGTGGGTTGGGAATAACGGTGGCTGTTCAACCTAATGACCATGGATTGATATTGAATGTTGGAGCACCTGGCTATTTGCTATAGTCCGCAGGACTTCAATATCAATAAAAGAAAATCTGTAACAGGAACATTGCCCGTAGGGCATTAACATAAAAAAGTTGTGAAAAAAAAAGCTCACATCTTCATGAGTTTTGAGGAAGTTAATATGTAAGTTTCTCTTAGTATAATTTGTAATCAATAATTTGTTGTTAATCAATATAATAGAAATCTGCTTTATATAGTTTTAAATCACAGTATTACATTTATGAATTCCAACTTATGAAATCATAAACTTCCCAGCAAAAACACAGCCGGTCTTTTATGTATTTCAGGTTTTTTCTTTTTCCACTCATTTACAGTCATGCTGCGTATCCATTCGGTTGAGAGGGTCAGATCAACAGCAATACAAAGAACAAGGTTAGGATGGCAGCATTTTACAATGCTTTCGAGCATTTGCAGGTTGCGGTAAGGGGTTTCAATAAAAATCTGGGTCTGGTTATTGCGCGATGCACCTTGTTCCAGTTCGCGAAGAGCTTTGGCGCGTTCGTCGGGTTTTACAGGCAAATATCCGTGGAACACGAAATTCTGTCCGTTCAGGCCCGAGGCCATCAGCGCAAGCATTATCGACGATGGTCCGGTAAGCGGAATTACCCTGATGCCTTTATGGTGTGCCAGTCGTACAGCCATGTTTCCAGGATCAGCTATACATGGCAGGCCTGCTTCGCTGAGCAAACCAATATGTTGCCCCGACATTGATTTTTCGAGCATACCCGCAACCTCATCGTCAGGAGTATGTTCGTTTAAAAGATGAAAGGTCACCGTTTCGAAATCTTTGTTATAACCGGCTTTACGTAAAAAACGGCGCGCTGTACGAATTTCTTCAACAATAAAAGTATCTATGTTTTGAAGGATCTGCATGTTATAAGCCGGCAGACCGGCCTCAAAACCAGTTTCACCAAGCGGAGTTGGAATAAGATAGAGGTTTCCTTTGTTCATGAGGTAAGGAGGGTATATTTTGGATTGCAGAATTTCGATTTTTGATTTTTGATTTTTGAATTTGGGATTTTGAATTTTGAATTTGGAATTTGTATTGATGACTAATCACACCCTAACCCCTAACCCCTACAACCACGGCAGATGCATCAGGTCCACATTACCACCCGAAAGTATTATACCGATTTTTTGATTTGTAAAACGGTGTTTGTGTTTTATAATCATTGCAAGTGTTATTGCTGAAGAGGGTTCAATGATTATTTTCATCCGTTCCCAAACCAGTTTCATTGCTTCAATTGTGGCATGATCGTTAATTGTTATAATATCAGAAACATAATGCCTGATGATTGGAAAAGTAAGGCTTCCCAACGAAGTCCTGAGGCCGTCGGCTATGGTATCGGGATTAATTGAAAGCACCATTTTTTTTTGGTAAAACGACTGATAAGCATCGTCAGCGCCTGCTGGTTCGGCAGCAATAACTTTGGTAGAAGGCGAAAAATAGTGTGCTGCCAGTGCTGTTCCGCTCAAAAGTCCTCCACCTCCAACAGGAGCAACAATACAATTGAGGTCAGGCTGTTCTTCAATCAGTTCGAGCGCGGAAGTAGCCTGACCGGCAATAATTGTATAATTATTATAAGGATGTATTTCAAAAGCATTAGTCTCATTTAAAACCTCATTCAGTTTTTCTTCACGGGCTTCGAGGGTGGGTTTGCAGAAAGTTATTCTGCCGCCGTAGTTTTTTACTGCCGCAATTTTAACTAACGATGAGTTTTCGGGCATTACTATATAGGCAGGTATATGTTTCAGCATAGCGGCCCTGGCGAGCGCTGCAGCATGATTTCCTGAGGAATGTGTTGCCACGCCCTGTTTTATGTCATAATGGTCAAGACTAAACACAGCGTTGGTTGCACCCCGCGATTTAAAAGCGCCGGCTTTCTGAAAATTCTCACATTTAAAAAAGATACTAGCTCCAACCAATTCATCAATCATGCTGCAAGTGAGTACAGGAGTACGATGGATGTATGGCTGAATGCGTTTGGCTGCATTAAGTATATCCGTTTTCCCTGGTTCGTGGTTCTGATCCATTTATTTTCCTCCGTTCTTTAATTCAAGGGCAATTTGCTCTGCAGCTGATTCGAGTAACTGATAGGTTTTTGCAAATCCATCTTCTCCTCCATAATAAGGATCAGGAACGGGCTTGTTACTGCCCGGATTGGTTATATTCAGAATAAAATCAACTTTAAGCATTTGCTCTTCTGAGCTTGCTTTCGATTTAACATCATTATAATTAACACTATCCATTACATATATCCGGTCGAACTCATCGAAATCTGTTTTTTTAAATAACCTCGCCTCTTGCCTGGAAATATCAATTCCGTGCCGTTTCATTTCGCGTATTGCTCTGGCATCGGGGGCATCACCTGTATGAAACGATTCAAATCCGGCTGAATCAACTTCAGCGTTGAGCATATATTTTTCAATCCTGGCACGCATTATTCCTTCCGCCATAGGCGAACGGCAAATGTTTCCAAGGCAAACCATCAGTATTTTCATGGAGTGAACTGCATTTGGGTACGAAAATTATTTTTACAAAATTCTTAGTGCAAAAATAAGCTTAACTTATCAATAAAATCATTTTCGCCAAAGGTTTCAAAACTAATTTGCAGATACAGGTTTCAAATTACAATTGGAATTCTTCATCATACCATAAAAACAAAAAAGGAAGCTGTGTGGCACAACTTCCTTTCCGATTTTGTAAATGACTTTCGTTTTTGAAATCCCTAAAACTTTATCCTCTTTTCAATTTCCTCCACGTAGGTGCGAAATTGCTTATCGGTTTCTATAAGGTTATTCACGGTACGGCAGGCATGCAGCACTGTGGCATGATCTTTATTGCCGCAATGAAGTCCTATTGTGGCAAGCGATGCTTTAGTGTGTTTTTTCGAATAGTACATGGCAAGTTGCCGGGCTTGTACAATATCGCGTTTACGGGTTTTGGAGTTAATGGCTTCAACCGGAATATCGAAATAATCGCATACAATTTTCTGAATGAAATCAATTGATATTTCGCGGGCTGTGTTTTTTACAAACTTATCAATCATCTGCCTGGCGAGGTCGATGGTAATAGCTTTCTTATTCAATGATGACTGAGCCATTAATGAAATAAGAGCGCCTTCGAGTTCGCGAACGTTTGTTGTGATGCTGTAGGCAAGGTATTCGAGCACTTCGAAAGGCATATCGATGCCGTCTTTGTAAAGCCTCTTTTTTAATATTGCAATCCTTGTTTCCAGATCAGGTATTTGAAGATCAGCCGAAAGTCCCCATTTAAAACGTGATAAAAGTCTTGGTTCCAGGCCTTTGAGTTCAACCGGTGGTTTGTCGCTGGTAAGTATAAGTTGTTTGCCTTTCTGGTGGAGGTGGTTAAAAATATGAAAGAAAACATCCTGCGTTTTTTCTTTACCCGATAGGAAATGAATGTCGTCGATAATCAAAACGTCAATCATTTGATAAAAATGGACAAAATCATTCTGGTTATTACTGCGTACCGCATCAATAAACTGTTGCGTAAACTGTTCGGTAGCAACGTACAGCACTGTTTTTTCAGGAAAATTATTTTTCACCTGTAGCCCTATTGCCTGAGCAAGGTGTGTTTTACCTAATCCAACTGCACTGTATAAAAACAGGGGGTTAAACGCAGTTTTACCTGGATTGCAGGCCACAGCATACCCTGCTGAGCGTGCCAGCCTGTTGCAATCGCCTTCAATAAAATTATCAAATGAATAGGACTCATTTAATTGCGATTGTACCTGTATCTTTTTTAGTCCTGGAATTACAAAAGGATTTGGTATTTCCTTTGATTTTCCGGCATTTAAATCAATAGGCATTTGTACCGATGGATTAGAAGTAGCTTTACGGTTGCTGGTTGGTATTTTAATCGTGTATGGATCCGAAGTATACGTTCCTTCCATAACAATACTGTATTCCAACCGGCCGTTAGGACCCAGTTCGTTACGGATTGTCTTTTTCAGTAGCGTAATATAATGTTCTTCGAGCCATTCGTAAAAAAACTGGCTGGGCACTTGTATAGTAAGAATACTGTTTTCAAGTTTGATAGGTTTGATAGGAGAGAACCAGGTTTTAAAACTTTGGTAATTGAGGTTGTCGCGGATAACTTTTAGGCAGTTTTCCCATACCTCTTGGTGAAGTTCGTTAATTCCTTCCATTTCTTTCTGTTGCATGTTTAATCTTGGTTGTTATCGGTCGTGAAATCAGATTGTTATCTGTCAAATAGTTTAAAAAAGCTGATGAGTTTTGTGGTTAAATCGAAAAAGTGTTCAAAAATCACTCTAACAAAGTTTAAAAAAAAATTAAAATGGTATTTGATTTATTAAAAAATCGTTGTATATGGCAGAATGGATTAAAAAAAAGTTTGTTTCAAACGAAAGAATGTTAAAAAATTGATAAGTAATTGATAAGTAATTGATTTACCTTAGAAAATTTGCCTGTGATCCGCTCTGCTTCACTATGCCTTATAGCGAGCCGGACAACACATTTCATGCCAAACTCATTGTTAATAACTTCTAAAGTTTCATCTTTGATAATTTTCATCACATCGTTCATCGCTTCATATGGATATTCAATCTGATACATTTCTTTTACAATCCGGTTAGCGACTGTGGCAGTATTTAGTGCTTCGGCGGCGGCTGTTTTGTATGCATGTATTAAACCCGGAACACCAAGTTTTGTTCCGCCATAGTATCGGATTACAACCACCAAAATATTGGTAAGGTCGCGGGTGAGTATCTGTCCGTAAATAGGCCGGCCTGCTGTTCCTGAGGGTTCACCGTCATCGTTAACTCGGTAGGCTGATTTGTCGAAACCAAGTACATATGCATAACAATGATGTGTAGCATCAAAATATTGTTTTTTTAAACCATCGAGGTGTTGCTTCACTTCCTGCTCGCTGCCTGCCGGAAAAGCAAATGCCATAAACTTACTCCCTTTGTCGCGAAAAGATCCTTGAACGGCCTGGGTTATCGTTTTATATTCGTCGCTGAAGAGCATTAGTAAGTTTTGAATTGATTGGGTAAATTAATTCCGTATTGTTGAAATCAGATGCAAAGGTACGCAGCTAAAATTTTATTTTCAGCCATACTGAACAAAAGATTTTCAGTACTGTATTCTGATCCATCATTTAACTACTTTTGCCCGCTGTATATAAATAGGTATATGTCATCACACATTGGCGAATTTGCGGCTTTGCTTACCACCTTATTCTGGACTATCACTGCTTTGTCGTTCGAAACGGCCAGTAAACGCATTGGTTCAATGCATCTTAACCTGTTGCGCCTGGCACTCGCATCTGTTTTATTATCGGTATTTTCGTATTTCTACAGGGGAATGTTTTTGCCGTTCGATGCCAGTATGCATAATATTACCTGGCTGGCGCTTTCGGGTGTGGTAGGTTTTATTATTGGCGATTTTGCGCTTTTTAAAGCATTTGTAATCACCGGCGCACGGGTAGCTATGCTAATGATGACACTTGCTCCTGTTTTTGCGGCACTGGCAGCCTGGATAATATTAGGTGAAATAATGAGCCCTCTGAACCTGCTAGCCATGTTTATAACCCTTGCGGGAATTGCCCTTGTGATTTTTACCCGTACCAAAGACACTACCGTAGGAGCTATAAAGCGGAAACACTCCTATTCCATGTCGTACCCTTTGAGTGGAATTGTATTAGGCATTGTTGCTGCAGCCGGACAAGGAGTTGGGTTGGTACTCAGCAAATACGGAATGCGCGATTATGATTCATTTTCTGCTTCGCAAATCAGAGTGATTACTGGTTTTATTGGTTTTGCATTCTTGTTTTTTGTTTTAGGTAAATTCAAAGAGCTACCTAAATCATTCCGCGATAAAAAAGCAATGAAATGGTTAGTTGTCGGATCTATATTCGGGCCATTTCTTGGAGTTTCGTTTTCGTTGATTGCTGTTCAGCATACCAGCGCCGGAATTGCACAAACCATTATGTCGGTGGTGCCTGTGCTTATTATTCCACCGGCTGTACTGATAAATAAGGAGAAAGTTACCGTGCGCGAAATTATTGGTGCTGTGATTGCGGTAGCAGGTGTTGCACTTTTTTTTATTTAATAGAGTTGCGGATATTTATAGCTGATTATATCGGCCTGTTATTCAAAAAAATATTTTTTATCACTAATTTCCGGCTTAGTGAAGCTTCCAAAATAACTTCCCCAATTGTTAGTGAGGTAGAAATATCGGTGGCTGTTCAACCTAATGACCAAAGATTGGTGTTTGAATGTTCGAGCACCTAGCTATCTGCTATAGTCCGTAGGACTTCAATATCAGTAAAAGAAAATCTGTAACAAGAATATTGCCCGTAGGGCATTAACATAAAAAAGTTGTAAAAAAACGAAACTCGGCTATTTATTAGTTTTGAGGAGGTTAATATGTAAGTTTCTCTTACTGAAGATTCTGTTTTAAAATTGCAGTAGCAGCTTCCGAAAGCTTTTGCGTAATTTCATCATATTCTTTATCATTCAATCGGTTGCGGCTTTTACTGTCGAGGATACCTTTTTCACTCAGCCGGGTTTCAGTGTACCACTCATTGCTTTCGGGCATATCGAGTGGTTTTCGGGGAACAATATGCAAATGCACATGTGGAACGGTTTGCCCTGCCGAAACGCCATCCTGTATGGTCCAGTCGAAACCATCACAGTTGAAAAACAGTATAAGTACTGACGTAATTTTTCGGGCAAATACCATCATTTCTCCCAGTTCTTCAACTGATAATTCGAAAAGCGATTCGTAATGCGTATTTGGAATTACAAGCGAATGACCAGGAAGTATCGGGGCTATATTATAAATAGCGCTGAAATTGGCTGTTTTGTAAAATGACTTCCCGGCAATATCGCTCCTGCAAAAAACACAAGGCACAAATGGTTGAGTTGGCTCAGTCATTTACAGGATGTTTAACAATACTTATTTCGGGTAATTCCCTGTCATCTTCGACAAGAACCTGTGAAAACTATGAAATGAAGTTACGGGTTCCGCAAACATTAAAATACATCGGTCACTCACATAATTAATATCTTTTCCCTCAAGATATTTTATCACTTCCTTATTACCCGATCCAGGTTGTAGCCATATGTGCTGAACTCCATTAAGATAAGCACGTTCTACAATTTTGAGGGTAACATCAGGTGGCGTACTTATAAATACAGCTTTAATATGAGCCGGAAGCGTTTCCACATCACTGTAACATTTGTCGCCATCGAAATCGGTCATATGCGGGTTAACCGGAACTACTTTCTTCCCTTTCTTTTTGAGAGTCAGGTAAACGGTATTCCCAAATTTGTTTTTATTCCTCGACACGCCAACCACGGCTATTTCGGTCTGTTGGAAAAATAATTTTATCGAATCAATTGGTTTCATAAATCAGTATTTGTAATTATTCAAAAATGATACTCATTTCAACACGTCTGTTTTGTTGACGGCCTTCAGGGGTATCATTACTGGCAACAGGTTTTGATTGACCGAACCATTCCGTTTTTATACGGTTAGTGTCAATCCCTTTTTTCATCAGATAGTTTTTTACAGCAATTGTTCTGTTTTTTGATAACGTTAAGTTCGATTCCGGTTTGCCAACATTATCAGTATGCCCGGCAAGCAGAAGTTTGAATTCAGGACGTTTCTGCATAACAGTTGCTAATTCATCGAGTGAGCTTAAAGAGGATTTTCTGATTACCGACTTCCCGGTTTCAAATTCAAGATTGCTGAAAGCTTTATTAAGTACATCCTGTTCTTCTTTTTTAATTTCGGGACATCCGTTATTTTGGGCGATTCCGGCCAGGGTAGGGCATAAATCATATTTGTCCGAAATGCCATCATTGTCAGTATCAGGGCATCCTTTAAAAATTGCCGTACCCGGTATGCTCGGACAATCGTCATCTTTATCCGGAATGCTGTCTTTATCGGTATCCTGCCATGGACAACCATTATTTGCAATCGGACCTTTTAATCCGGGACAATTATCCATTTCGTCTTTAATTCCATCGCCATCGCTATCAATAAACGGGCAACCCTTGTTTTCGACAGTTCCGGCAACGGTTGGACAATTATCATCCTTATCTGCAATTCCATCATCATCCTGATCGGGGCAACCAGACATTTTTATTGAACCGGCGTTGAACGGACATTGGTCATTCTGATCAATAATACTATCGCCATCACTATCTGGACAGCCATTAAAATATGCCAGTCCTTTTATATCAGCGCATAAATCTTCTTTATCAATCACTCCATCGCCATCCGAATCAGGGCAACCGCCAAATTGTTTTAACCCGGGTATATCCGGACAATAGTCCTGCTGATCAGTAACTCCATCAAGATCAGAATCGGGGCAACCATTCGTTTCAAATAAACCTGCAACATCAGGACACAGATCCTTTTTGTCCGAAATATTGTCGTTATCACGATCTTTTGGTTTGCCGTAAAGCAACGGAATTTTCATAACCATTGAAAATGATGATCCATACCTGCTTTTAGATGAAACCATCATCGAGAACATATCATTCCAGCCAACCCAAAAAGCGCCAAGTCTCACACCCAAACCGATATTCCATTGCTTGTAGGCATTGTACTGAACCGGCAGCGAAACACCAAACCAAGCTTTTTCATAACGCGGTACAATATTAAATGAAGAAAGATAATGCACTTTGGTTACATTATCCGATCCTCGGTTTAAAGCAAGAAAAGGAGTAAAGTTAACATACAATCCACTGGCAACGCGCAAATCTGCTTGCAAGCTCAGGCATATCGGAAGCGACATATTGTATTTGTCAGGAATATCATAATATGTAAAAGTACTGTCGATTGTTGCATTCAAATCTGCTATTGACGTAATCTCCAGATCACCGGTGTACCAGTTATGTATATCGGCTTTAAAGTCGCGGCTCAGCTCATTCCTTCTGTATCTTACATTTCCAAGGTCCGATACGGTAAACCCGATACGAAAAAGGTATTTATCCATGTCCCTGCGCCAGATATTGGTTTTGCCATCCATATCATATTTATATTTCATCCAATCCGGACGGTATTCGTAAACCAATCCGAAGTCGAATGATAGCGATGGATTTGCATTAAAGCGGTAACTGAAATCTTCTTTAACAATGTTATCTGAAGCTCCGTAATTGGTATAGGAGTTATAAAATGAAACAGTATCCGTTCCGTTTACTTCGTAATTCAGGTCTCCGATGAACATGTATGCTGATCCCAGTCCCTGGTTTACTTTGAGTGTAGTACCTGCTTTCAGAAAATGTTTTTCCTTGTCGATAATAACCCTGGCATACGTAAAACCATATTCGACCCATGCATTTACCTGGGCATTTACATCTTCATTATTTAACCTGATGTCGTACAAATCAGGCTCCGAATCGAGATTATCCAGTTGCAGGGCAAGATTTTCGGTCAAATTGTCGATGTTCAGTATCGTTCGTACCGATGGAGTAAATGCAATGGCATCTTTATCGGAAAGAGAAATCATAAATGAAAATATATCCTGTTTCAGAGTCACAATTCCGCTTTTATCATTTCCATTCAGGTTACGCGAAAAGTACGGACTTTCAAAATCGAGATCCTTTACTATTTTTGGATGCCAGAAAAGATAAGGATCGATACCATAAAAGTTATTTGTAAATCCAATGCTGGTCGATGATATAGCCAAATCGAATTTATACCTGCTGTCAGCTATTGAGGCTGGTTGAAGTTGTACTCCCGTTATCCCGGCATAATTACTTGATGCAAATGGGAGAAATTCCTGCGAATACGAATGGGATACTGATAAAAGAAGAAACACTGCCAGGAAAAGTAGAATTCGCATAGTATGTTTGTTTAGAACTAATTTTTATCAAAAATAGTAAATTTGTAATCAAATAGCTGTTGAATGCCATGAATAAAAATTAGTCTTTATTTTCGGAATATCTTTGCCCGGAATATTCATGAAGCCATTAGAATGAAATGTCAGGTTCAATAAACGATTTATATAAAAGCATAGTGCTGGAAATGAGTGTTATATTTCCGGAAGAAGAAGCGCGTGCTATTGCTGACAGGCTTTTCGAACATTACGCTCAATTATCCCCTCTGCAAAGGGTTATGGGCGGATATGAATCTGCAACGGATGGAAAATTTCAGTTGATCCGTGTTTCAGTAAAAAAGATACTTAACCATGTTCCACTCCAGTATGTGCTTGGCAAAGCATGGTTTATGGATATGGAATTTGTTGTTAACAAATCGGTTTTAATTCCCCGGCCCGAAACAGAAGAGATGGTGAGCCTGATACTAAAAAATCTTCCTTCAAAAGAATCGTTACGGGATTTTAAAATTCTGGATATTGGAACAGGAAGCGGATGTATAGCTATTTCTCTGAAAAAGCATATTGCTGAATCAAGTGTTACTGCAATTGATATTTCGGGTGATGCATTAAAAGTGGCAGCTACAAATGCAGCTGATAATGATGTTACGATACGTTTTGTGGAGGCTGATATTCTCAATCAGGAAAACTGGGCACTATTGCCGGAAAGCGACCTGATTGTTAGCAATCCTCCCTATGTAACGGTTTCTGAAAAGAAGTTTATGCAGCCTAATGTGCTTGATTACGAACCTCATACCGCTTTGTTTGTTCCGGATGATGATCCGCTCATTTTTTATAGATTTATTATGGCTTTCGCCAAAGATACTCTAAATCCAACCGGCAGCCTGTGGTTCGAAATAAATGAAAAGTTTGGAGATAAATTAAAAGACATTGCTTTAAACCAAGGATTTAGCGAAGCAAATATTTTTTTTGATTTACGGGGAAAAAGTCGATTTTTGCAATGTCGTAAGAATCGAAATTCGAATACTCATCCACTCATATTAATCAATCAAAAACATGACAGAAACGATTAGAACATCATTAAGAGACTCGAAAGCTGCCCGCTGGTCGGCTTTGGCAGTTGTTGCATTTACCATGCTTACAGGCTATTACCTTACTGATGTAATAGCACCTTTAAAAGGACTTCTCGAAGGACGCCTCGGCTGGGATAGCTCCGACTTTGGATTTTTCAACAGCGGTTACGGTTGGTTCAACGTATTCCTCGGAATGCTTATAGTTGGCGGTATCATACTTGATAAAATGGGTGTGCGTTTCACAGGTTTGATGGCTGCTATCGTAATGGTAGTTGGAACTGCAGTTAAATATTGGGCAGTTCAAACTCATTCGCTCGATGGACAAATGTGGCATGTCCTTTGGTTTGATGTTAAAGCACAGGTTCTTATCGCGGGTCTTGGATTTGCAATTTTTGCCGTTGGCGTCGAAGTAGCTGGTATTACAGTTTCGAAAATTATTTATAAATGGTTCAAAGGTAAAGAGCTGGCGCTCGCAATGGGTCTCGAAATGGCTACTGCCAGGCTTGGTACGGCATTGGCACTTGCTACATCCGTTCCAATAGCCAAAGCAACCGGAATGGTTGATGTTTCACGTCCTATCTTATTGGGATTGATATTGTTATGTATCGGACTTCTTTCCTTTATCATGTATATTTTCATGGATAAAAAACTTGATGCTTCCGAACATGATGCAACAAAACCTGTTAGCGATGAAGAAGCGTTCAAACTTTCGGATATTGTAATGATCATTACCAACAAAGGCTGGTGGTACCTTGCTTTTCTCTGTGTATTATTCTATTCAGCCGTTTTCCCGTTCCTGAAATATGCTTCCGACCTGATGGTTAATAAGTTTGGTATAAGCGAAGATCTTGCAGGTACCATTCCTTCGATGTTGCCATTCGGTACAATCCTTCTTACTCCGCTGTTCGGAAGTTTATACGACAGAAAAGGAAAAGGTGCAACCATTATGATGATTGGTGCCGCTATCCTTATTCTGGTTCATGCTCTGTTTGCAGTTCCTTTCCTTAACCAATGGTATGTAGCTATTGTGCTGATCCTTGCTTTAGGCGTTGGTTTTTCACTTGTTCCTTCAGCAATGTGGCCTTCAGTTCCTAAAATTATTCCTGAAAAACAGTTAGGTACCGCTTTCGCGTTAATTTTCTGGGTTCAAAACTGGGGATTGATGGGTGTTCCTGCTTTGATCGGCTGGGTTTTGGATAAATACTGCGTTACCGGACAGGTTATACGTGATGGAGTATCAGTAAATTCATATAATTACACAATCCCAATGCTGATATTTACTGGTTTTGGTGTTCTTGCCATGTTGTTTGCTTATCTACTGAAGGTTGAAGACAAGAAAAAGGGCTATGGACTTCAATTGCCGAATATCCAGAAATAAGCTCAGATACAATCAAATTTTAATTTAAGCCGGGCGGAAATGCAAATTTTCGCCCGGTTTATTTTTGTATCCGATTGTTTCAATTCCAATTTGTACCTTTGATGTTCCAAATAAAGATGTAATGAAAAAGTATATAGTCAATTTCCTTGTATTAGTGATAATTGTTCCGGTTCTGTTTGCCGGAAATCCTGGTGATAAAACTAAAAAGTCAAAAATAAAACAGCCTAAAAATATTATTCTCCTTATCGGCGACGGTATGGGTACTTCGCAGGTTTATGCCGGTTACACAGCAAAGCATGGTGTTATGAATATCACCGGAATGCCTGTTACGGGATTTTCGGTCACATATTCGGCTGATAATTACATTACCGATTCAGGTGCTGGAGGTACAGCATTATCCACTGGTGTTAAAACTAAAAATGGCAGCATTGGCGTGGATGTTAACGGAAAACCGTTGAAAACTATCCTCGAAATGGCTGAAGATAAAGGGCTTTCTACCGGCCTGGTTTCTACATCTGCCATTACTCATGCTACGCCTGCTTCGTTTATTGCGCATACTCCCAATCGCTCAAAATATGAGGATATCGCCTACGATTTTCTTCGCACTGATATTGATGTTTTTATTGGAGGCGGATATAATAATTTTGCCCGTCGTGCCGATAGTCTCAACCTTATTGACAGTTTGACTGCCCGTGGCTACTTAATAGCCCGCAATTTAAAAGATGTTGATGTGCCTTCAACCCAGCGTCTTGCTGCCTTACTTGCTGATGAGCATATGCCTTCGATGGAAAAGGGTCGCGGAAATATGCTTCCCGAATCAACCGACCTAGCTCTTAAAATGTTGAAAAGGAACAAAAAAGGTTTCTTTATCATGATTGAAGGTTCAATGATCGATTGGGCCGCACATGATAATGATGCAAATAGTTTGATAAAAGAAACCGTTGATTTTGACAATGCAGTTGGAAAAGCACTGCAGTTTGCTGTTAAAAACGGTGAAACACTGGTAATAGTAACTGCGGATCACGAAACCGGTGGCTTGGGTATCAACGGAGGAAATATTGAAACAGGCGATATTGTAGGCGCATTCACAAGTAAAGACCATACAGCCACTATGGTACCAGTTTTTGCATATGGTCCTGGTGCCGAAAGGTTTACCGGAGTGCAGCAGAATACGGATATTTTTAAGAAATGTGTCGAACTGCTCGGACTTACTAAATAGCAAGCAATTGTCATAACCGGAGCAAAAGAGGAGCTACTCTTTCGGTTTCTTTTATCAGGTCTTTTATTTCTGATAAATTTTAAAAATACCATCGAAATGAAACTTCTGATTATCGCAGCTACATCCATAGAAATAAAACCACTCATTTCAGGATTGGGAAAAGGGCGTCCTCTGCAACATCATGTAACCCGGTACAGGTATAAACAGTATGCTATTGATATACTTATTACAGGTGTAGGAATGGTGCCAACGGCTGTATTTACGAGTATAGTACTGGGCAAATACAACTACGATGCCGTTCTCAACGTAGGAATCTGCGGAAGCTTTAACCTCGATATTCCTCTTGGTACTGTGTTAAATATTGCAAGCGATTGTTTACCCGAAACAGGTGCCGAAGATGGTGAACGTTTTCTTTCACTTATTGATCTGAAACTGCTCGATCAGGATGAGTTTCCCTTTAGCGGAGGCAAACTGATCAATGATTCTGTTTTCGATAGTAACCTGATAAATAGTTTGCTTATTGCAACCGGAGTAACAGTGAATACGGTTCATGGCAATGCTCATAACATTCAAACTTTTTTAAAACGACAACATGTTGATGTTGAATCCATGGAAGGAGCAGCTTTTATGTTTTCGTGTAAATTGCATAAAAACAGGCATATACAAATACGAAGTGTGTCTAATTACATTGAGGAACGCGATGCTTCAAAATGGGATATACAGCTGGCTGTTCAAAACCTGAACCAATTTATATTTGATCTGCTGAATGAATAATCTTTCACCAGGTTAGTTACTTTACCTTTCCGTTTAACTGTAAACTTTCTACTACTGACATGAAACTTACACTCGGTTTTTCTCCCTGTCCTAATGATACCTTCATCTTTGATGCTATGGTTCACAGTAAAGTGGATACAGAAGGACTTGAATTCGAGTATTTCATGGCTGATGTTGAACAACTTAACTCAGCCGCTTTTGACGAAAAACCCGATATTACCAAACTAAGCTTTCATGCTTTTCTGCATTTAGCTGGCAAATACTTATTGCTCGATTCGGGTGCTGCATTGGGTTTTGGTGCCGGCCCACTCGTTGTTAGCAGGCATTTAAAAAATTTTGATGAATTACCGGGAAAAATTATTGCTATCCCTGGTATTTATACTACGGCAAATCTTCTTTTCGCACTGGCAATGAAGGAGTCGGTTTATAAACAGGAAATGTTGTTTTCGGATATTGAAAATGCCGTACTTTCTGATGAAGTGGATGCAGGGCTTATTATTCACGAAAGCAGGTTTACGTATCAGTCGAAAGGCTTGAATAAACTTATTGATTTGGGCGAATTCTGGGAACAGCTTACCGGATCTCCGGTTCCTTTGGGTGGAATTGCAGCTCAC
>JBBSDC010000014.1:0-49193 GCA_038249705.1 Bacteroidales bacterium
CTTTTTTCAAGGGGAGATGTCCGAAGGACAGAGGGGTATAAAAATTGTCGAAGGAAATTTTAAACCAAAAACTGCAAATAAATTTCAGGACGATACAGTTTAAAGAGTTTGAATGGAGGGTCTCCCCTTTTTTCAAGGGGAGATGTCTGAAGGACAGAGGGGTACAAAAATTGTCGAAGGAAATTTTAAACCAAAAACTGCAAATAAATTTCACGAGTCAATATATCCTGAAAATCATAAATTCAGCCCTCGTCAGAAAATGAAACACCCGAATTTACGTAAGGTTAATACTAACGGGCACTTCATTAGAAGTGTTTGTTTTGAAATGAAATAAAGAGTAGCGAAACAGCTTTGTAAAGTGCTGCAAATAGTGTAAAACCAGCATCCTGAACAATTTAATCTCACTTGTTCTGAAGGAAAAACTTGGAAATCTGATGGTTGTCAGTTATTGGGCATATTACTCAACCAAACCATGTTCAATGCCGTAATGTATCAGATCGGAATTGGATTTAAGGTTCATTTTCTGAAGTATGCGCATACGATATGTGCTGACAGTACTCTCGCTTAACGAAAGTGTTGCTGCTATTTCAACCACCGGTTTACCTACGGCAAGCATGCAAAGGACTTCAAATTCACGATCGGACAATAATTCGTGTGGAACTTTTTCGGTAGGATTTTGCAGTTCTTCGGCGATCATATCAGCCAAAGCCGGAGTTATATATTTTCGTCCGGAATAAATAATACGAACAGCAGAAACAATTTCTTCAGGAGCCATTTCCTTGGTGAGATAGCCGGAAGCTCCCGCTTTGATTGAACGCATAGCGAACCGTTCCTCAGGGTACATGCTAAGCATCAGTATTTTAACCAGTGGCTGAACTTGTTTCAGATCTTTTATCAGATCGAGACCGCTTTTTCCCGGCATCGAAATATCTAATACTACCACGTCTATTTCGTTATCAAGCATCAGCCTGATAACTTCGGTTCCGTCTTTTGCCATTCCGGCTACAACCATATCGCTTTCGGTACCTATAATCCGGCTGAGTCCTTCGCGTACGATGGCATGATCATCAACAATCAATATTTTGATCATAATGCAATTTGTTAATTTAGTTGAATTTGTATAAAATTTATTCGTCAGTTTTCATTGCGGGAACTTCAATTGTAATCGTGGTGCCTTTCCCGGGTGCACCTTTGATGTTCATATGACCTGCCATAAGTATTGCTCTTTCGCGGATGCCCATGATGCCGAATGAATTTTTCTTGACCATATCAATATCTTTTATTCCAATTCCATCATCCTTAACTCTGAGTGTGATTTGATCATTTTCTTTTTTCAGAAAAACTACCACTTTCGAAGCAGCGGAATGCTTTGCAACATTAGCTAAAATTTCCTGAAAGATACGAAATAGTTCAGTGGTTTGTTTTTTATCTATATCCAACCTCTTCGGATATATAGTGAAGCCGACAGAAATACTGGTTCGTTTATTGAACTCGCTGCCATACCATTGCAATGCTTCTGCCAGTCCTACTTCATCCAGGATTTCGGGGCGTAAATCGGTAATAATTTTGCGCACCATACGTATGGTTCCATCTATAATGTTAGTCATGGACGCCAATATCTCGTGCATGTTTGCAAAATCTTTGCTTCTTTCGTCGCCCGGAAGCGTACGTTTGATATGCATCAAACCCATTTTTACTCCTGTAAGTGCCGATCCGAGTTCATCATGAATTTCGCGCGACAGAGCTGTCCTTTCTTCTTCACGAACAGTTACAATCCGCGAAGTAAGAGCATGAAGCTGTTTGTTAGCCTGTTCGAGTTTTACCTCTGATTTTTTGCGTTCACCAATTTCTGCAAGCAACTTGCTGTTAGTAATTTCGAGTTCATTCATTACTTCCACAGTATCGCCCATCATACTTAATGTAGCAATACGTGCTTTAACAAGTTCTTTGTTGGCTTGTGCCAGGTTGGCTGTTCTTTCGGCAACTCTTTTTTCGAGCGTACTTCTGGCTTCGCGCAGTTCATCCTCAAACACTTTGTATAGCGAAACATCAATAGCAATTAGCCCTATTTCGTTAGTGTTATCAGTTTCTGATAATGGACTTAGCGACAAATGCAGGTGAATATGCTGCCTGCTTCCTTCGGGCTGAAAAGTAATATTTTCACTATTGTCAGCTCTTGCAATGTTGTTCAGTAAGTTTTCAAATTTATTCTGCCATTCGGGTAAAATAAAATACCTGATATTCGAACCTATTATTTGCTCAACAGGAGTATTCATCAGCATTGCAAAGCGGTTGTTACAGTATTTGATTTTTCCCTGTTGGGTTAGCGTAAGCACACTTTCATTTAAATTATCGAAAAATATACGGGCGGAAGATTCGCTCAAAGCTGTAGCGAGAAAGTTGCCCGGACTCGTGCCTTTTGCAATAAGTGTATCCTCATGCATATTGCGGATTGCATTGAGCGTTGCCATTGAATCGGCCAGGCGCATTCGTAACTCTTCATTCTCCTTCAGAAGTTGTTCTTTATCCTGAACTTTATTATTCTTTGACATGAATGAACACTTTACAAAGTAAGAGCCGGTTTAATAAGGGAATACCGGTTTGTAGATTAGTTTACTGGTTTGTTGTGAGTTAAATAGCAGTGAAGCTGCATTTTTTATTTTGAGGATTCTTTCCCCGGCCTGTTTTCATTGTTAGTTATTCTGTTTTCAGAATTTATAATGATTTCGGTTTTATCATCTTTAAAATTAAAATCCTGTTTCAGAAAATCGAGATTATAAGGAGCCGCTAATCCTAACTGACCAGCCAGGCGGTTACAATGTTGTTTTAGTTCAATCATACGCATTTCTCTGCCTATTGCCAGGCGGTTAAAACGTGTAAGCTCTTCGTTTGAAGCAGCCAGTTCCTTAACTTTGAGTCGTATTTGTTCTTCCGAATGTTTGCGGCTGGTAATATCGTGCCCTATTGCTACCAAACCGGTTACATTCCCCTGCTCATCAGTTAAAGGAATTTTTGTGGTTAAAAACCAGCGTTGCTGCCCTTTTAGGTCAACAAAATTGTCTTCGCGGTTCAGCACCGGACGTCCGGTTTTTACTATTTCAATGTCGTCGTTAAATCCGCGATTGCCAGTTTCATTGTTAAATATATCCATGTCGGTTTTACCTATTACGTCTGCTTCGGTTGAAGCGCCAATTACTTCGAGGTCAGCAGGATTTGCAATGATTTTTCTGCCTTTGATATCTTTTACATAAATAGTGTCGGGGATATGATCAATAAGTGTTCGTAGTGTTAAGCGTTCCTTTTTGAGAATTTCTTCGGACTCAACGTGATTAGTAATATTGGTGAATATTGTAGCAAAACCATCCTTATCCCATGGCGAAACTGATATCCTGAAAAACTTGTTCGCAGGAGCAAAAAAAGTTTCAAAAGTATAGGGTATTCCTGTGGCTACAACTTCATGATATTCAAACAAATAAGGAGGAAATCCTGCGTTGTATATTTCGGTGGCAAGTTTGCCGATAACATCTTGCTGCCTGAGCTCAAGTATATTTTCATATTGCTGATTTACGCTCATAATCCGGTAATCAACTGCTTTTCCTGCATAGTCGAATACCAGTTTCTGAAGACAGACACCTTCACCCATATTTGAATAAAGATTTCGGAAGCGTTCTTCACTATCACTGAGGGCTTTTACAGCATTTTTCTGTTCAGTTATATCCGTATCCACTCCGCGATATCCGATAAGGTTACTGTCGGGGTCAAGTACCGGCATACTTGTGGTAGAAAGGATTACCACATGCCCGTCTTTATGAATACAAGAGTTTTCGAAATTTTTGAAGCCAGCTTTCTCACTGAAATTTCGCAGTGCTTTTTCTTTATTTGCTTCCCCGGTTTCGGGATTATAAAAGTCGTAAAAATGTTTTTTGCCAACAATTTCATCAGCAGAATAGCCTAAAATCCCTTCGCTTATTTTGTTTACGTAAGTATAAAGTCCATTTGTATCTACTTCCCAGATAAATTCGCCGGCAAGCTCGGCAATTTGTTTAAAACGTTCCTCGCTGATACGAAGGGCTGCTACTGCTTCATTACGCAAGCGAATGGTTTCCTGTTTTAAAAGGGCTGCTTTTATTGCAGGAACCAGGCGGATAATATTTTGTTTTATTACATAGTCATCGGCACCTGCTTTCATGCATTCAACGGCAACCTCTTCATTTATTGAGCCTGTAACAAGTATAAACGGAATAAGCGGAGCAAGTTCCTGTCGTAAAAGCAAAGCTCTCATACCATCAAATCGGGGCATGGAATAATCGCAAAGGATAATATCGGGATTAAGTTCCGATAGCGCGTCAATAAAATCATCTTTTGATTCAACAATCCTGTCAATAAAAGTGATCCCCGCTTTGGTAATCATTCGTTTAGCAATCTCGACATCACTCTTATTGTCTTCGGCAAACAGTATTCGTAAAGGTTTTTCCATGGGTGCATTATCTTGAAGGTGGGGGTTCATTAATTACCAGCCAGTATATTCCAAGGTATTTAATAGCTTCGGCAAACTGATTAAAATCAACAGGTTTACGGATATAACTGTTAACACCCAAATCGTAACTTTTTAAAAGATCCTGCTCTTCTTTCGAAGATGTAAGTATTACTATAAGCTGGCGGTGCGTACGCGGATCAGCACGTAAACGGCGGAGTACTTCCAGACCGTCAACAATCGGAAGATTAATATCCAGAAGTATCAGCGATGGTTGTTGTGTAATATCACGTCCTTCGTAATTACCTTCACCGAACATATAATCTAGTGCTTCCTGACCATCTTCAGCTACTACTATTTCATTGGTAATGTGTTCTTTCAATAACGCTCTGCGGGTCAATTCAACATCGCTTGAATTGTCTTCAACCAGTAGAATAGTTTTGTTTTCGATCTTCATTGGTTTGAAATTAAACTAATCAGATAAACAGAATTTGTAATGAGTTCTACTTGTTCAACCGCAGTTGCTGAGTTTGTGTATTGATTATCATTAAGTTACATGGTATTATTAAGGCTTCCGAAATAGTTTCTGCCTCAGTGTATAACATCCGATAAAATTACTTTTTTTTTCTGCTAATGCAAGGCTTAAATGAGGTGAAGGCAAATATTTTTCATGATGCTCCTTCTGCTACGCATAATCAGGGCTTTCAATGGCATAGTAAAAAATGAGGGATTTCGTGCTTTGCTGAGTGATCCAGCTTTGGCGTGCCGTCAACTTTTAGCCTAAATTAAGCATTAGAAAATGCTGATACGATAAAGTAAATTTAATTAATGTTTTATAACAACAAAAATAAGCTCTTTGTGTCCTGATTTGACGCTAATAAGCTCCATATTGCTTTGCGACTTAGTGTTAAATACAAAAAAAATAGCGGAGTGTTGACAGCAGTGTAAGATTTACTTAATCGGGGTTAACCTCACTAAAATATGAATTCATATCTTCCAACGCCTTTTGCTGATTAATTTGGGTTTAATTTGGAATCAAATTTATGTATAATTTAAGCAACTTTAATTTTGCTCACACATTATCAGCCTTTGCCTGATGAAACTTTTATTTTCGATATTTGAATGGAAAGAGATATGTATTACTTCAATATTATGTGAACCAGCCTGAAATAGTTGTAAGTTTGAAAATTAAAATTTATTTATGGCATTTATATGCAAACCAAATCACTGAAAAAATTTGTATACCTTGCTATTGCGGCTGCTGTAGCTACAATCACGCTGAAGATGCTGGCCTATTTTCTAACAGGATCAGTCGGCCTTTTTTCGGATGCACTCGAGTCAGTAGTTAATCTTATTGCAGCTGTTATAGCACTCTTTATGATTACCCTTGCTGAAAAACCAGCTGATAAAGAGCATGCTTATGGTCATCATAAAGCAGAATATTTTTCAAGTGCTATCGAAGGTGGATTAATTGTGCTTGCTGCATTCAGCATTATATGGTCGGCAGTTCCAAGGATATTACACCCACAGCCTATCGAAAATGTAGGGATCGGACTTCTTGTAGCCATTGGAGCTTCGGCAATTAACCTGGCTGTAGGGCTGGTTCTGATCAAAAACGGGCGAAAAAACTATTCTATCACACTCGAAGCGGATGGCAAGCATTTAATGACGGATGTTTATACCTCAATAGGAGTTTTGATAGGTATTGGTATGGTACATTTTACAGGTTTGCTGATTCTCGACGGGTTGATTGCCGTTGCTGTAGCAATAAACATCTTATGGACCGGGTATCAGCTCATGCGACGGTCAGCACATGGCTTGCTCGATTCTGCTCTTCCTGAATCGGAACTATTAAAAATAACGACGATTCTTGATCTCTATAAAGAGCAAAAGCTTGAGTATCATTCGCTGATGACAAGGCAGGCCGGTCAGCGTAAGTTTGTCTCACTCCATATACTTTTACCGGGTAAGCTCACTATCCAGGAAGGTCATGACATGGTCGAAAAGATTGAAAGAAACATCCGCGACCTCTTTGATGCTCCTGTTACGGTTTTTACTCATCTTGAACCTGTTGAAGATCCGGTTTCAATGCAAGATATAGGAATTGACAGGCATAGTAATGCAGATGAAATTCAAATAGTAATCTGAAGAAATATGAAAACAAGGTAAATTTTAAAGTTTTATCCGGATTACTGCTTGTTAAAATGTTTTTTGATAGTTAAGATCAACACCGAAGTGGGTTGAATAGTCTTATTATACTGATATTGAACCCCTTCATGGATTTGGCTTTTGCCACCAGTGTCTCTGGTAGTTATTAAAATAAAATTCCTTCAGAATTTCAAATTCTATTTCAGCATAAGCGCAAAGAATTTGACAGAGTGGTATAAAACGCTTGCACCTGTTTCCATAAAATCAATTGTTAAAACGTTGAATGTAAATTATATATGTATTTTTCAGCAGACCTTGGTTATTCTTTTGTAGCCATCATAATCCAATAGCCTTTTTGATAATCAGCTCCAGTATAAAATAAATATTGTTTACCAGTATTTATATCAATAGTTATTTGAGCGGCAATTATTTCATCTTTCTCATATGGGGCACCGGCTTGTATTAAAATTGGTTCTTTACTTTCAGTCCATGGTCCAAAAGGATGACTTGAGGTACTGTAAAAAATGGCTTCCTTATTCATGTATTCTCCTGTTCTCACAGCTACAAAGTTTCCATCAGGAGTCTTTGTTACCTGGCCTTCCATTCCAATTTTAGTATCAACTAATTGAAAATCGCTCCAGCTATGTCCTTCGTCAGTTGATTTAGCACCTAAAATCCAGACCTCAGTCACTTCGTTTGGAGGAGCATTCCAGCCAATAAAAACAATGTGTAAATTGCCCTCATAATTTAAAATACTTGGAGATGTGATACAATAAACATTTTTACCTGCAATCATTCCTTTCGGTACTATTGGCTGTGGATACTGGTAATATTCACCAGTCAAAGAATCAGATTCGGCAAGAAATATCTGGGCTTCATAAGTGTATTCATTATTATATCCAATGTAATAGATTTGATGTTTACCGCTTGTTGATTTTCTGTAGAATGGAGTTTCTTTATATGTGTCCGAACCTGTTGCATTTGGTTTGTAAAGCAGGTCTTTTTCTTTTGTCCAATTACTCCAGGAACTGCCAGTAGCAAGTTTTATAGAAACCTTTTCGTCAATTTCGCCAGTATAAATCATCTTTAGTGAAGAATGTTCATCAAAAAAAACATGTGCATCACTTGCAATTTCATACTCGTAGGACACGTTTAACACGGTATCGCGGAAAACCGGATTCCTAATATATCTTTCCCAACTATCTGTTATAGTATTCTCATTTTCGTCACATGAGTTCAAAATGATTAGAGATAAAAACAGTAGCTTGACAATTCTTTTCATTGTAGTAAGTCGTTTTTTTAAAACTTGATGCTAACGGTACCTACAGGCGCAGTGAATACTATTTTTACTTCAAAAGTACTCAAATAACTCAAAGTTCCATATTGCTTATTTTACTGATTTTCGGGTCATATGCAGTTTTGTAAAATTATTTCTTACTTTCGGTTTACAATAACTACTGCTATAACTATCTTTGTTATATCGTGAGACAGTATAATAAGGTATTACACTAGCCGTGCAACATATCATTTGAATGAAAAGAGTAAGAATATGAAATCAGAGGAATCACAATTTTGGGACGATGAACCCCTGGAGGATGCAAAGTATTATGCCAGCCTGTATGCCGAAATTATTGAAAGGTTGCCGACTGGCTATTTTTCGTTGAGCGATAAAGGTGTTATATTGGCTGCCAACCGCAGCGGCGCAGGCATGACAGGCCACTCGGCTGATGAAATTATAAATACCGGTTTCAACTCATTACTTACAACGGATACTCAATCTGTATTTGACGATTTCCTGAAAAATGTATTCGAAACCAGTCAAAAACAAGTTTGTGAATTGCAATTGATGCAATCAGGTTCCGGCTCGAAATATATACTTCTCGAAGGGATTGCTATTGCTGGAAACCACCACTGCAATATAAATGCTATGAATATCAGTGATCGCAAACTGAATGAAGTTGCTGATAAACTGGCTGCAGAGGCATTTAGCGAAAGCGACAAACGTTTTCGTAAATTTCTGGAAACCGTTTCGAATATAGCCGTGCAAAGTTATAATGCTGATGGTATTATTACTTTCTGGAACAAATCGAGCGAAGAACTTTATGGTTATACCGGTAGTGAAGCCCTTGGACAAAATATTGCCGATCTTATTTTTCCTGAGGAATTAAAAGAAACATTTATTTCGGGTATCAAGGAAATGCAGCTCAGTGGCGTGGGACGTCCGGCAGGCGAGATATTGCTGAAGCGGAAAGATGGATCGCTGGTTCCGGTTTATTCCAATCACACAATTATTAGGTTACCTGGAAAAGAATCGGAATTGTATTGCGTCGACATCGATTTATCTGAGCGCAAAAAAGTGGAAACGGCTCTTAAAGAAAGTGAAAAGCATTTCCGCACCATTGCCGATTCAGGACAAGCTCTTATCCGCACATCGGGAATCGATAAAAAAAGCAGTTATTTCAACCAGCCGTGGTTCAATTTTACCGGGCGCACTGCCGAACAGGAAATAAATGACGGTTGGATAAAAAGCATTTATCCCGCCGATTTACAGCAATACCTCAAAAAGTTCGATGCAGCATTCGATCAAGGTAAAAAATACAGTGTGATTTATCGTTTGCTCAATGCAAATGGCGAATACCGCTGGTTACAGGATGTTGGCTCACCACGCTTTAACAGCAGAGGCGATTTTATTGGCTATATCGGGCATTGTCTTGATATTACCGACCTCAAACGAATGCAGGATGCGGTCGAAAAAAGGATAATTGCGCTTACCAGCCCTTTAACTGCAGTTAATAGTATAGTATTCGAAGAGCTTTTTGATATAGAAGTCATTCAACGTATTCAGGATGCTTTTGCTTCTGCAACCGGAGTTGCTTCTATCATTACACATCCCAATGGACGGCCCTTAACCCGACCGAGCAATTTCACCAGGTTTTGCAGTAGTATTGTTCGTGAAACAGAGTTAGGTTTTGCCAATTGTTACAAATCCGATGCTTTAATTGGAACTTCCAATGCTAACGGCCCCAATATACAGCCTTGTTTGAGCGGTGGATTGTGGGATGCCGGCGCCAGTATAACTGCCGGTGGCTATCATATTGCCAACTGGCTGGTAGGGCAGGTGCGCGACGAAACACAAACCGAAGAATCAATACTTGCTTATGCCAATGAAATTGGTGTTGATAAAGATACCTATCTAAAAGCTTTTCGAGAAGTTCCGGCTATGAGCCGACAAAAATTTGAACTTATTGCACAATCAATTTATACGCTGGCTAACCAGTTATCGACTACCGCATTTCAAAATGTGCAGCAAGCCCGTTTGATATCCGAACGAATTCAAGCCCAGGAAAAACTGGAAGAGAGTGAATCGCAGTTCCGAAGTTTCTTCGAAAGTGCTCCGGATGCCATATTTATTGCCGAAACTGATACCGGAATTATTAAAGATGCTAATCCTTCCGCCTCAAAACTGATGTTGATGCCGCTCGAAGCCATTATCGGTCTCCATCAGTCGAAACTTTATCCTGAGCAAAGTCCGGAGTATACCAAAAGCTTATTCGTCCTTGCCGAAGATGAAGAGAAGCTTTCACGTCCGGTCGAAAATGAAATTGTCCGGTCGGATGGTACTATTGTGCCTGTCGAAATACTTTCTACCGGAATATCTTTAAAAGGAATGAATTGTATTATGGGTACTTTCCGCGATATTTCGGATCGCAGGCTTATGGAAGAATCCATTCTTGAAAGTGAAAAACGCTATCGCTTGCTGGTGGAATCGTCACCAAATGCAATAACCATTTATCAGGAAGGCCAGGTTATGTATGTAAATCCTGCGGGACTAAAGCTTTTCGGTGCCGAAACTCAATACGACCTTATCGGGCGTCCGCTTTTATCAATAGTTCATCCCGAGTCGAGAGCCGAAGTTATAAAACTTATCAGGCTTGTAACAGCAGGAATTGAAGTGCCCGCCATGGAGGAAAAGCTTATCAGGCTCGATGGTACCGCTTTCGATGGTGAAGTGGTTGCTCTGAGTACTACATACAACGACAGGCCTGCCGGACAAGTAATTATCCGTGATATTACTGAACGTAAACAAGCTGAAGAACAGATACACAGACTAAACGAAGATCTCGAAAAAAGAGTCCTCGACCGTACCATGCAGCTGGAAGCAGCAAATAAAGAACTGGAAGCTTTCAGTTATTCCGTTTCGCACGATTTGCGTACGCCGTTAAGGGCAATGGATGGCTTTGCCAATATTTTACTTGAGGATTACGCACCTAATCTTGATGCTGAAGGTAAGCGTTTGTTAAATGTGATTATAGGCAATGCTAATAAAATGGGTCAGCTTATTGATGATCTGCTCTCCTTTTCACGTTTGAGCCGGCAGGAAATAATTTTCTCCGAAATTAATATGAACGAACTGGCGCAAACAGTTTTTGATGATCTTACAACTGAAGATGAAAAACAAAAAATCGATTTCCGTCTGCATAAACTTCATACTGCTTATGGCGACGTGTCAATGATACGGCAGGTTATGGTAAATCTGATCAGCAATGCCGTTAAATACACTTCGCGTAAGCAAAACCGCAGTATTGTGATACAAAATGTTGAAAATCATCAGGATAATGTCTACAGCATAGCCGACAACGGTGCAGGCTTTAATATGGAAAACGCAACTAAGCTTTTCGGGGTTTTTCAACGCTTGCATACCTCCAGGGACTTTGAAGGAACCGGCATTGGACTGGCAATTGTTAAACGGATCATTCTCAGGCATAATGGCAATATATGGGCCGAAAGCACTGTGAATGAAGGTGCTACTTTTTATTTCTCCTTACCGGGAGAACCTGGCTTATAGTAATACTAAACTTAATACTTGAAAAGGAATTTGAAAGACAATGGTGCCGGATTTGATATGGCATTTATAAATAAACTGTTCGGCGTTTTCAGGCGTTTGCCGGCCACAAAATATTTTGGCGGCAATGGCGTTGGTCTGGCAATTGTTAAACGTATTATCGAACATCATAACGGAAAGGTGTGGGCCAAAGGAAAAGTAAATGAAGGTGCTACTTTTTATTTCTCCCTGCCTGAGCCCAAAAACAAGATTTTATAAACGGGTTCTGTATAAATGTATCTTACAAAAAAGCTTCGGATTGCGATTGGATTTTAAAACTGAAGTTATGGAGAATACTGATAAAACCAATACTCAGTATGCATCACTAAGGCAAAAAGCTGAAGAACAGTTGAAACTTACGTTTCAGGCCGAAACTTCATCACTCAACGAATTTGATATATTGAAGCTTTTGTACGAACTTAAAGTTCATCAGCTTGAACTTCAGATGCAGAATGATGAAATGCGGGTAGCACGCGACAGGGCCGAAAAAGCAGCTGCTATGTATTCCAATCTGTACGAATCCATTTATGATTTTTCGCCTGCAGGTTATTTTTCAATCAGCAATGATGGTACTATCGAAGAGTTAAACATGAATGGGGCCAAAATGCTTGGAAAGGAAAGGTCAGCATTAGAAAAAAGTAATTTCAGGTTCTTTCTCACGCCCGAAACGCTGATAGTGTTCAATGACTTTTTGAAACAAATTTTCGAAACGGGGTATAAGCAAGTCTGTGAAGTGCAGATATCAATAAAAGGTATTCCTTCAGCGTATTTTTACCTCGAAGGTGTTATTCCTTATCCCGGAATCCTGTGTCTGATTTCGGCAATTGATATTACTTTGCGCAAAGCTGCTGAGCAGGTGTTGAAAGAAAATGAAATACGCCTGCGAGAGCTTAACCATACAAAAGATAAATTTTTCTCCATTATAGCCCACGATCTAAAAAGTCCTTTTAATGCTATTAATGGAGTTTCTAAATTCATAATCAAGGAGTTTGATCTGCTTAGCGAAAGCGAAATAAAAGAATTTATTACCCAGATTCAGGAAAGTTCATCCAACTCTTTACATTTACTCAGCAACTTGCTTCAATGGGCCGAATTGCAAACAGGACTACTAGCTGTTACAGCAGAAGAAATTGATATTGAACATGTTGTAACCGAATGTGTAGCTCTGATGAAACCAGCTTCCGATCAGAAAAATATAAAATTAAGCAAGTCAATTCAACGCGATTGTAAAGCAAAAGCTGATGTGCATATGGTGCACACAATAATACGAAACCTCCTTGGTAATGCAATTAAGTTTACTTTTGAGGACGGGAATATTGAAATAAGTGCCAGGCAACATAAATCTGAAGTCCTTATCAGTGTAGCCGATAATGGCTTAGGCATATGCAGCACCGATCTTGAAAAATTGTTCAAAGTTGATCAGAAACTGATTTTACGCGGCACCGCCAACGAAAAAGGCTCAGGACTGGGCTTGGTACTTTGTAAAGAATTTGTCGAAAAGCAAGGCGGGCAAATTTGGGCTAAAGGTGAAGTAGGAAAAGGTTTTGAGATTTGTTTTACACTTCCATCTTTTTGATAATAAAGTCCTTTCCTGATGCAATGCTAAAGTGTTATTTTACTAACATCCCGTAAACTTTTTAAAAAATCTGCATATTACTCCTGACTCTAATCACATTAAATTAGCATGAACTCTGGCAAGAAAAAACCACTTGTAAAACCGGTGGATAAAAATACATCAGACACTTTATTGAAAAAAAAGCATTTTTCAAATTCATCTTTATTAAATGAGGATGATACTTATAAACTTTTGCATGAACTTGAAACTAAAAAGCTGGAATTAGAGTTACAAAATGAAGAGCTTCGTAAAGCCAAAGAACTGGCTGAGTCGGCTCACCGGTTATTGATACAGAATCTGAATGCCGGCATTGTAATTCACGCGCCCGATTCAAGTATTATTCTTGCTAATGATCAGGCATCAACGCTCTTAGGGTTATCGCAGGATCAGCATATTGGCAAAACAGGTAGTGATGAAACCTGGTATCTCACAAGGAATGATGAAACTTATTTGCCTGTAAATGAATATCCTGTGGAGCAGGTTATTGCTACACTTAAGCCGATCCACAACATGGAAGCTGGTATTTATAAGCACAGCAGCAAGAATATTGTATGGGTACTGATAAATGCATTTCCCGAATTTGATGCCGAAGCTCAACTCAAACAGGTGGTTGTAACTTATACTGATATTTCGTCACAACGAAAAGCAAAAGAAGCTTTGCTTGAAAGTGAACAGAAATTCAGGCTGCTGCACGAGTTGGCCGGACTGGGAATGGGTTATTTTACACCCGATGGCGACGTTATTTCGTTCAATAAATTAGCAGCTCAGCATATGAATGGTAAGCCGGAAGATTTTGAAGGCTTATCCATATACTCCCTGTATTCAAAGTCTGATGCTGACAACTATCTGGGGCGGATCAGGAAATCGGCTATCAGTGAAATTGCAATGGAATACGAAGATCATGTTGAATTACCTTCAGGTACCAAATGGTTTAGCAGTATATATACCCGTGTAGTTGATTCTGCCGGACTGGTTGTGGGCATTCAGATTATTTCGAATGATATTACCGAACAAAAACGTGTTGAAGAATCTTTACGTTTTAATCAGTTTGCCGTTGACCATATGTCGGATGCCGCATTTTATACTAATGCCAGCGGAGATTTTATTTATGTAAATGAAGCCGCTTGCCTGCTGCTCGGATATACAAAGGATGAATTGCTGAGGATGAATTCAATGGATATTGCTGCTAAGGATCCCGGATTTAAATGGGCAACCCATTTTCAGGAGCTCAGGAAGCATGGAAAACTTAGTTTCGAGGTTTTTCTTACTTCAAAATCCGGAAAACTTATCCCTGTTGAAATCCATGCCAATTATGTAACCTTTGGTGGCGAGGAATACAAATGTGGTTTCGTAACTGATATAACCCGTCGCCACAAAGCAGAAAAGGATCTTAAGGCTGAAGAATTAAGAGTGAGAGCCATAACTGAATGTACACAGGATGCTATTCTGCTCATGGATCCTGATGGCAACATCTCATTTCTGAATCCGGCAACTGAACAGATTTTTGGGTATCCGGCTGCTGAACTTATGGGTAAAAAGTTATATGAAATGCTTGCTCCTACCCGGTTTAACTCAATATACGAAGCTTCTTTTTCTGCTTATCAACAAACGGGTAAAGGCAATCGGATTGACAGAATAATCGAACTTGAAGGAAAGCATAAAAAAGGATACGGAATACCTGTAGAATTGTCACTTTCGAGCCTCGAACTTTCTGATGGAAGGTACACCGTAGGTATTTTCCGCGATATTACCAGGCGTAAACTGGCTGAAAAACGGATTGTCGAAAGTGAAGCCAATGCCAGGGCAATAATGGAATCAACTGAGGATATTATCGTTTTGCTGGATAAAGAAGGTTTAATAATCGACTGCAACGAAAGTCTTGCAAAGTTTGTGGGTTATTCGCGCAGCAAAATCATCGGTAAAAATATATTTGAATTACTTATGCCTGATGTAACCCGGAATCGCAAAGAACTGGTTAATCAGGTATTTGAAACGGGTAAGCCGGTTCAATCAAAGGATTTTAGTAATGGCCGCTGGAAAGAATTTTCGATTTTCCCTGTTTTTGTCAAAAATCAGCTTCCTGTGAGGGTAGCCGTTTTTAGCCGTGATATTACCGAACGGGTTAATGCAGAAGAAACAATTCTTGTAACTGCATCACGCTTAAATCGTGCTGAGCTCGCAGCAAAATCAGGCAACTGGGAAATTTATACCGATACAAATCAGGTGATAGCTTCCGCAGGAGCCCGCGAACTCTATGGTTTCACTAAAGGTGTTTTCGATAATGACTCAGCAAAGCAAATCCCGTTGCCTGAGTACCGCGCTATGCTTGATTCGGCAATGCACGACCTTATAAATAAGAATAAACCTTATGATCTGGAATATAAAATAAAAACTTTCGATTCGGGTATAATTAAAGATATTCATTCCATTGCTGAATTTGATGCGAAAAAACGGATTGTTTTCGGAGTAATTAGTGATATCACTGAGCAAAAACGCACGGAAGCTGCTTTAAATGAGAGTGTTGAAATGTATCGCACCCTGCTTGCGAAAATCCCTGACGGAGTATATAAAAGTACCCACGAAGGAAAGTTTGTTGATGTAAATCCTGCCATGGTCAAAATTCTTGGTTATAATAGCAAGGATGAATTACTGGCTATTGATATTAGTAAGGATCTCTATTTTGATGAGAATGACCGTAGGAGTCTAACGCTCGAAGCCATGCGGAACGAACTGGAAGTTTTTCGCATGAGGAAAAAAGATGGATCGGAAATATGGGTCGAAGATAATGGCTGGTACACAAATAGTCAGTCAGGAGAAACACTTTTTCACGAAGGAGTATTGCGCGATGTTACCGCCCGAATTCAGGCTGATGAAGAATTACGCGAAACAAAGGATTATCTCGAAAATCTTCTCAATTATGCCTATTCGCCTATTATAGTGTGGGATACGGATTTCAGGATAATAAAATTTAATAAAGCATTCGAGCGCCTCACCGGTCGAAAAGAAGAAGATGTTATTAACAAGAGCATTGATATTATTTTTCCCCAACGTACCCGTGCGCAATCCATGGAATACATTAAAAAAGCGTCCTCTGGTAACCGGCTGGAAGTGGTCGAAATGGAAATCATGCATTTTGAAGGAAGTGTTTTTACATTACTCTGGAATTCTTCCTATACGCTTGGCTCCGATGGTAAAACAATTATTGCTTCTATCGCTCAGTGTTATGATATTTCGGAACGGAAACAGGCACTAAACCAGTTGATAGAAAGTGAAGAACTCTGGCATAAAATAATTGATACTTCTCCCGACTGCATTGCTATTTCTGATCTCGATGGTACGCTTTCGTTCGCCTCACAGAAAGGATTGGCAATGTGGGGACTTGATTCAGAAAGTGATTGGTTGGGTCGTACGATATTAGAGTTTATCGAAGAAACTTACCAGGCTAAAGCCGTTGAATACATGAAGCTGCAACTACAAGGAAAACTCTCTGGTGTAGCAGATTACCTTATGCTACGTAAGGACGGAAGTAGTTTTTATGCCGAAGTAAATTCCGAAATTCTTCGTGATGCAACTGGAAATCCCAAAAGCTTGCTTTATATAATCCGCGATATATCTGACCGCAAACATGCAGAAGAAGCTTTGCTCGAGAGCGATGAACTGAACAGACAGTTGTTACAAACCATACCGTTTGGTATGGAAATAGTTGACGAAAACGGGAATGTCCTGTTTCTGAGCGAAAAACTAAAACAGTTTTTTGGCCACGATGCAACTGGCGAAAAGTGTTGGATGCTTTACTGTGATGATAAAAAGAAATGTACTCATTGCCCGCTTAACCAGGGTATAGTAATAGGCGAAACCTCAACCTACGAAGCAGATAATTTCATGGGAGGAAGAACTTTCAGCATCAGCAATACCGGAATTCTGTTTCAGGGTAAAAAAGCCATGCTCGAAATATTTCAGGATATTACTGATCGTAAACGAGCTCAAGAAGAGGTGATAAGGCTCAATGCAGAACTCGAACAGCGTGTCCTCGACCGGACTTCGCAACTCGAAGCAGCAAATAAGGACCTCGAAGCATTCAGCTATTCTGTATCCCACGATTTGAGAACGCCGCTCAGGGCACTCGATGGTTTTGCCAATATACTTTTAGAAGATTATGCTGGAATTCTTGATGCTGAAGGCAAGCGAATGCTGAAAATTATTATCAGCAATGCGAATAATATGGGTCGGTTAATCGACGATCTTCTCGCTTTTTCGCGGCTCGGAAGGAAAGAGATTTCATATTCGAAAATAAACATGCGTGAGATGGCTAAAGCGGTTTACAACGAATTGTCGTCAGAATCAGATAAAGAAACTATAAGTTTTAATTTACTGGAAATCCCCAGTGCTTCCGGCGATCCTGCAATGATAAGGCAAATATGGGTTAACCTTATTTCGAATGCAATTAAGTTTACATCAAAAAAAACGGGCAGACGCATCGAAATCGGATTTACATCCACTAACGGCGAAAAGGCTTACTATGTAAAAGACAATGGCGCTGGTTTTGAAATGGCAAATTCAAAACATATTTTTGGGGTGTTCAAACGGATGCATTCAGCAAAGGATTTTGATGGTACCGGCGTTGGACTTGCTATTGTTAAGCGCATCGTTCAGCGTCACAAAGGAAACGTGAGTGCCGAAGGAATTGTAAACGAAGGTGTAACAGTTACTTTTTCAATACCTGCCCGCAAATGATTTTTAGGAAGTTAAGCGCAATGTAAAGTGATGATGTAAGCCTTTTCGCCGTTAGTGGATGTAAAGCCGTCACATTTTTTTTTGATCAATATCCTGCTATAGATAAGTTCTTTCTATTTTGAATCCTGTTTTCATCGCTGTAGTTCATCCATCTACATACTTATTCCTGCATTCGCTACAGCCAAAGTGTTGATTCCACTACTGCTATTCAGCAGTTAACTTCTAACTTTATGGATTAAATGCAAATAGGATTATGTGTTTGTGATCTGGCATTTACAAAAAGCATTCTCATTTGAGTTCTATGGTTTATTCGCTTGAAATACATACAGTTGTGCAGTGTTTTCCAGTGTCGGCAAAACCAGTATCATATTGAGAATTCACCGCAAGGAAATAAAATGCAGAATACAAAACACTCAATTGATCCCACTGATCGAATAACCGGGTCACGGGTCCGAAATTGCGATTTAGAAAATTCATGATATGAAAGAAGGGAAAAAAAAATCTGCCCACGCTTCGCAACCACTTACTAAAGCAGAACCGAAGCGTGTTAAAAAAAAATCAATAACTGATGAGTCTCACTCTCATGATTTTATATTGAAGCATCTGCGTAAGCTTGAGAACAAACCAAGTGTTTTACGTGAGCAGAGCAATAATTACCCATCAACCTCCTTGCCGGGCATTTCAGATGAAATACCCTTGTGAACGTTTTCATACCAACCGAAAAGTATAGTATGGCCTATTCCATCCCGATGAATCAGGAAAAGTAATGACCCGTAACAATAAAAAATACCAGATGAATAGTTCAATTTTAAAAACAAAAGTAAAATTTATGTACTCTAAGGGTGAAAATTCAGTATTTTATTGGTATATTCGTACTGTGTTTTTATTGATTTAATTTTTCGGAATTTAATCTGCACAAAAAAATCTTCATTATAGGCTTGTAATTGCTGCTGCTAATCTTTTAATCATTAATTTTTTAATTCTATTAATCGACCCAACATTAAAATCAAATATAATGGATACAAAAATAAGAGTTTTAGTGGTGGAAGATATTCCTTCCGATGCCGAATTGGTTAAGCATATGATCCTTAAAAGCGGTATGCAATGTGAAATTCAAATTGTTGAAATACAGAATGAATACATCGAAGCTTTAACAACTTTCAAGCCTGAAATTATTCTCTCCGATTATAACCTGCCTTCTTTCGATGGCATGAAAGCGCTTGAACTCAGGCAGCAACATGCTCCTTATACTCCTTTCATACTTGTTACCGGGTCCAATAATGAGGAAATTGCCGTTGAGTGTATGAAAGCAGGTGCCGATGATTACATTTTAAAAGATAACCTCACCAGGCTTGGCGAAGCAATAAAATCGGCTATCCGAAAAATGGAGATCATTCGGTTAAAGAATGAAGCAGAGGAAAAACTGAAAATTCTTTCGCTTGCCGTGGAGCAAAATCCGGCTTGTATTGTAATTACTTCCGTTGACGGTACTATCGAATATGTAAATCCTAAATTTTCCGAAGTATCCGGTTACTCTGCCGAAGAGGCCATAGGGAAGAATCCGCGGATTCTTAACTCGGGTTATCATTCCGGGCAATTTTACCAAACGATGTGGGATACCATTTTATCGGGTCAGGAATGGACAGGTGAATTGCAGAATAAAAAGAAAAACGGCGATCTGTATTGGGAGAATGCTTTTATTCTGCCATTGGTGAATGAAACTGGTCAAATCAGGCATCTGGTTTCCATCAAGGAGGATATTACTGAAAAGCGCCGCCTGCATGAGGAATTGATTATTGCCAAAGATAAAGCTGAAGCCGGCGACAGGCTGAAAACAGCTTTTATAAATAATATTTCACACGAAATTCGTACTCCTCTAAGTGGTATTGTAGGTTTTAGCGAAATAATACTCAATCCTGATATTTCGCAGGAAAATAAAACTTCATTTACCGATATTATCAAAAAAAGCAGCGCCCGCCTGATGTATACTATTTCGAACTATCTCGATATTTCGTTGCTGGTATCAGGAAATATTGAGGTTCATAAGTCGCATTTTTATTTGAACAGCTTTTTTGACGAAATCAGAGAAAAATTCGCTTCAACCCTAACCCCGAATATTGAATTATCCTTTAGCAAACCCCTGCCTGCATCCGAAATTCAGATAAACTCTGATGCCGAACTGCTACGGAAAGTATTCGCTAATCTGCTCGATAACGCCATCAAATTTACACCTCATGGTAAAATTACTTTTGGTTATCGCAAAAATGATAATGAACTGGAGTTTTTTGTAAACGATACAGGCATTGGAGTAGATAATGAAAAAACGAAACTTATATTCGAGTATTTCATGCAGGCTGATACTTCTAATAACAGAAGTTACGACGGCAGTGGATTAGGATTATCCATTTCCAGTGAACTCGTTAAGTTGCTGGGAGGCCAAATTAAAATCAGGTCGGTTAAAGATGAAGGTTCTTCATTTTATTTTTCGTTGCCTGACAGCGTACTTGTAGTGGGATCTGAGCCAAAAGATATAAAGTTTATTCATCCTGAATGGAAACTCAAACCGATTATTCTGGTTGCCGAAGACGATGATTTTAATTTCAAATACCTCGAAATAGTCCTCAAACGGGAAAACTACCAGGTTCTTCATGCCGTTAACGGTTCCATAGCTGTTGATATTTGCCATAGCAATCCGGAAGTTAACCTTATACTCATGGATATGAAAATGCCGGTAATGGGTGGACTTGAAGCCACCAGGCGCATCAAAGAGTTTATGCCCGATTTGCCCATTGTAGCGCTAACTGCTTTTGTGTCAGCCCGCGACGAAAGTGAAGCATATGCAGCAGGTTGCATTGAGTTTTTAACAAAACCTGTAAATAAGCCGCGTTTGCTTTCCTCCATGCGCAAACACCTGGGTATTTCATAAATAAGGAGAAAAACCAAGCCAAATTTTTAAAAGGCAATTTGTCGCCAAATCCGCTTATCAAATCATCAATACTCATTTTGTCAACGTTGCTGTTGTTCAAAGTCGTGATTTCGTTGTAAATTAGTACCCGTTTTTTACCTTGTAATTGTATGATTAGAATAATTTCTCTTTGGTTAGTATTATTTTTTTCGGCTGCCACAGGTATTTCGCTAACAGAACCTGATACACTTAAAATAGAGGTAACTAATGATTGCGAAACTATTGCCTATAATTCAGCAAACCTGATCATGTATTTTTATGCGATACATGATTTTGACAGCCTTGGAATCATACTTAACGATTGGGAGTCGAAATGCGGACCGAGTGAACCAATTGTGCGTACACGCATTCTGTTTTCGATACTTGCTGATACATTTAGTGAACAAATTTATGATTCAACTATGCTGGATTATATCCTCAATTATATGCTTAGAATTGACACCACAACCAATCCTGATTTGTATTATAATTATGCTGATTATTTCGGATTTGTGCCAATCCGTGACGAATATGATTTATTTACGCAAAGTATTGCCGATGAGTTACTTAACTATGATTTTTATCATCCAATGGAGCTTTTGTTTAGCGAATTTTACGCCAATTTGTTAACGGATCCGTTAAAAGAACTTCAGCTGACTGTTGATTATCAGGCAACTGACTTACAGAAATATTATTATCGTGAGGTTGATAAATATAGGCGCAAACCCTATTTTAGTGTCGCCGGCTATACCGGCATCTGGATTCCGGGTGGAAATGCGGCTTTGCTTGGCAATCATCCGGTATTGGGTTTGCAGGGCGGTATATGGAAAGATAAAATGAAGTATAATGCATCTTTTGCATTCAGGTTTTTAAAATCGAAGAACGAATATAGTTACACAAAGGATGGAATACAAGATTCGACTGATTATTTCCTGGGCGGTTATATCGGAATTGACCTGGAACGTGTTCTGCTGCGCATAAAGCGGAATGAGCTTACCGTTTTGGCCGGAGTGGGGTTCGATGGGTTCGAAACAATAAGTACAAATACAGAAGACGATAGCCCGGATAACGACAAAGGTCATTCCGTTAATTCTATCAATACTAATTTTGGCATCGGCTACAGATATTATCTGAAAAATAACCTTTACGTAGCACTGCAAGGCAAATACAATATCGTAAATTACAATAACCAGGGCGGAACCAATATGTCAGGCGATTGTATAACTATTTCTCTACTGGTTGGCGGTTTTGGAAATGCACAAAAAGAGATTGGGCTGCGAGAGTTGAGGTATATTGAGTAATGTTGCTGGTACGGGAAATTAATTTCCGGCTTATGTATTATAGGTTCCTATGTGTAATGTTTATAAGCGAACACTATTGTCCGGTTAAATGTTATTTCGTCCCTGACGCCTGCCTGTTGCAGACAGGGGACTTTGTTTATTTTGTATCTTGTTTTCTACCAATATGTTGTCCCTGCGAGGCAGTCCCGTTAGATTAGTAGTGCCAGCAAATAGCTATTGGTAGAATGAAAAAGTAACCCCGATGGAATAAGTCCTTTCAGGGACGCAATATTATCAGGGCTTCAGCGCGTCTGATATGCTTTACACGGACAACAATGATTAGCGAATATAATTGTCTTTCATGGGATTAATACCAATCTGATTTATACCGAAACATAGAGGACACAAAGAGTTTTATTTTGAAAGTTTCTCTAAGCAATATCCGAAAGTAAACTCTCTATCAAGTGAAAAAGATGCCTTTGCTTGTGCTTTTCAGGATTTAGTGCAAGGCATGCATGTTGTGTTTAAGTCACAAAAGCCGGTAACCTGTTTTTTATTTCTTTGCATATCAGGCGCCTGACTTAGCAGGTTTGCGGCAATAATAACTAACGGAGTATTGAATACAACTATAAAAGAAAAAGGGCTGCCCTTAGGCAACCCAATATTATAAACTGATTGAAAATAATCCACATATATGAGTATAATAAAGGCTTTTCTGAAGAAAGTTTACTTACCAGCCGATGAAGAAATGTTTAGATCCCTGTTACAGTTTAAAGTTCTTTCACCTGATCTGATTTGTATCGGTATAGTTTTTTGCCTCCGTATATAGCAGCCATAACCATGAGTATAATTTGCCCGCTACCTACCGGAGCGCCTGCACCTATAGGATCGCCTCCGTTTGTACTTCCATTTGACTGGTTGTCAGGATGCGGAGGTTGTGCATTGGCTGTTTGCAAAGCAGAAGCCAACAGTAATAAAAGAACGAGGTTCCATATTTTGAATTTCTTTTTCATTGTTTTTAGTTTTTAGGTTTAATAAATATACCAGGGATTTTTTTTCTTACTTGTTTTAATGAATATGAATTTTGGTGTTAACTGAACCCTTTGTTGAAAGAACCTTAACTATATATGTGCCCGTAGTTACCTGAAGTGTGAAGTATGATGTTGGCTGTCCATCAAGTTTTTGCGAAGAAAGTTCGCGTCCGGTAATATCATAAATTCGAACAACACCTTGGTGCCGATTGGCATTTTCAACAACTACAGTTTTATCAAAACTGAATACTTTGATACCTTGCAATGCAGATTCCGTAAATCCGGTCATATCCAAAAACTTAAGCCTGAACCTGTTTTCGGCATCTCCTTCTTCATAAGTGAAAGAATAAACCGGGTTTACTTTCAGATCCTGGATAATATCAAGCTTAACATCCTGCAGGGACACCGAAACATTGGATGGAAAATTATCGATACCTGAAGCATTTAAAGTATAAGCAGCAAGAATATTGCTTTTAAATCCAAGGTTAACTACTTCGTTGCCTACCATAGGCAATTCGTTAATGCTGAGTATATTACCTGGAATAATGCTGAAGAGTTGCGGCGCATCGTAATTGCCGAAAAGCTTGTATGCATCATAATCGTTATCAAAATCTGCCGTGGCCTGTTCATTAAAATGGATAAATGTTTTGTCGGACGAATTGTTTCCTTCAACAGTAAGTTCGAGCAGATTGGCAACTGTGGATTTGTAGAAACCAATACTACTATGAACCCTTGCCGTAAGAGGAATGGTTAGCGTAGATCCGTGAACCTCAGTTTTGGCAAAGAAACTATTCGCAGCCGGAATTATGCCATTGGTAAGAGCTCCGCTAGTTCCATTCCAGGAAATATACTGGGTTCCGCTCCAAATATAAACTGATCCGTCAATGGTGGAATGTTCAGTCATGTCCCAGTCAATTGCCGATGCAAACGGATTGCCAAGCAGGTTCCACCCTACACGCGAAGGATCTACTCCTGGATTTAACCTGTTAAGGGTTGATGTAACTGGTAAACTGTTGATCACACCTGCAAACAAAGCAGTCTGTGGTTGATTCATCTGTACGGTATATCCTTTTCCAACAACAAGTATATCGTCTGAAGTCAGGTTTTCCCAATCGCCGGAAGTTTCATTGTATTCGCGGGCCCATACCTCAAGTTGATTGAGAGGAAAAACATTCCCTATCGATGTATTTCCAACCGGTGATGCTATAAAATGATAGTCAGTGTTTACAATATCGCGCTTTACCAATGCTGATCCGGTTGTTAGAAATTCAGAGCCGATAAACGACCCGCCACTGTTAATTGTAATTTCAGCTATAGCAGTCGGCGAGAGTAACGTTGGATAATTGGTCAGCCCGCCGGGAATGGTCACCAGGGTAACTGGTCCAGGTATTCCGTTACTCCAGTTGTTTGAATTAAACCAGTCGCTGTTTATAGTTCCAGTCCACAAGGATGTTGCTGGTGGATCAAGGCAAATGATAGCAGCTACCCAGCCTGCATTTGTTACTGAGCCATCGGAAGTAAATTTAAAAGTTAGTGCGCCTGAAGAATTGCTTGCTGTCACAGTTCCCGGTCCTGAGGAGCCAGTGTAATTTCCGATTAACGGCGCTGAAACAGTGGTTCCATTGTAAATTTTAAGGAAGTCAAATGAATTTTCAGTAGCAAATGACGAAAAACTCAAACGTATCATGGCTCCCGGACTGGCCGGATAAAGTGTAAAAGTAGCATTTTCATTATTGGAATAAGTTCCCGAAAGTCCGCCCGAATCATAAAATGTGCCATCGCAGGCTGTGGCTGTTCCGTTAGTCATATTAAATGCTAAGGGGGCAACATGAATGTAGGCTGTTTTCGTTTTTGTATCGGTTGCTCCCGGTTTCGATGTTGTTAAACTAACATCGAAAGTTCCCTCCGAATGATAATAAACAGGAGGAGGGTTTTGCCCGGTAAACGATGAAGGTATTCCACCGGTAAATGACCACTCCCAGGAAGTTGGTTCACAACCCGACATATCAGTAAACATGACGTTGTAACTTTCTAAAATGTAAGTTTGCGATGCAGTGAAATCTGAATATATATCTTTAACAGTCACATACCCTGTTCTAGTCTTGGTATTTGTAATTACGCCATCCGAAACAGTAAGTGAAACATCATATATTCCGGTTGCCGCATAGGTAACAGCAGGTGGTGATTGTCCGTTGTAAGAGGAAGGATTACCACCCGGAAAACTCCATGACCAGGATGTTGGATTCCCTAACGATAAATCATTAAATGTTACTTGATTGCCTGTGCATATTATGGTTTGTACCGCTGAAAAATTGGCTGTTGGTGTTAGCAGAGCCTGTGTTGCCAATAGCGCCTGGTAAGCATTCAGCCGGCCCGAACCCAGTTTGCCTGTGAACGTAGGATTTAATGCATCAATGTTATCCGAGGTTGATGTTAAAATACCAGCCACATCCTGAGGGGTAAGTATGCCGGGAGCAAGTGAAATAATCAGCCCTGCTACACCCGATACATGTGGGCAAGCCATAGAAGTGCCTTGTAAAAAACCGTATGAATTTCCAGTCCGGCAACTTAGAATTCCCCTTGCCAACACTGAATTGGTTTCGCCTCCGGGGGCTGCTATGTCAACCCAGGTATCGAAATTCGAATAGTATGATTTTATATCCTTATTGTTGGTAGCAGCAACAGAAAAGGAACCGCTGTAACAACCCGGATACCACAATCCGGGTAAGTTTTTGTTGCCTGCAGCGAAAATTGTAATTCCGCCATTTAACACTGTGCCTCCGCCATAGGTATTAAAATAGTCAATTGCATCCAGCACTGCCTGATCATAAACATTCACAACTGTATAACCCCAGCTGTTCTGCGAAATGGCAGCACCGTTATCGGCGGCATATACGGGAGCATTTTCAAAACCTCCGCTTGAAGTAGCTGTAAATACCTGGCACGACATCAGCCTTACTCCATCACCGATACCTGAACCTCCAGCCACGCCACTTACGCCAGTCGCATTATTTGTATTTGCGGCTACTGTTCCTGCAACATGGGTGCCATGGTTTCCGGGTGTAATAGTTGATGAAGTTGTTACAAAATTAAATCCAATGCCGGGCCACATATTTGCGGCCAGATCAGTATGAGTGTATTCTATTCCCTCATCAATTACTGCAACTATCACAGCGCTGTTTCCCTTAATTATATCCCAGGCTTCCGGAAGGTCGATATCGGCATCTGCTGTTCCGCTTTGCTGGCCGGTATTGTTATAATGCCATTGCTCGTTAAACTGTGGATCGCTTGGCATAAAATTAAGGGTGGTATTTTCTGCCGCCGAAGGGCTTGCCTGAAAAGGATTTATATCAGCACCAATCAGTTGTTTCCTGTAAACGGGTTCCGATAACTGAATATCAATGTCCGACGAATAGGCCATAACCATGCTGCGAATATCGGTGCCGACCGGTACAATAAGATCGTACCATAAATGAAACTCCCATTGCCTGTGACGTTCGGTGTATTTTGTGTTCTGAAGCACTGTTGCAAATGTTTTTTTAATATCGGCTACTCCAAACTGCATATTCAGCTGATCAATACCGGAAATTCCAAAGCGTTTAGTGCCATCAGGGTTGCTTGTGATAATGGCATTATCAAGAAAACTTTCCAGAGTTTTTCTGAACTTGATGCGGATGATACCTTGTTCCATCCCCTGGTCAGGGATTGTGGAAATATCTATCGGAGGGCGTTCACCTTTGATTACAACTCCTGTAGAAGAAACTGTTTGAGCGGCCACTATATTTGTATAGTACCCCAGGAAACAAATAGTCAAAAATAGTATTCCTTTCAGAAGGCTGTTAGAGTTAATATTTCTCATTTCAAAAATTTTAAGGTTAATCATTTATTTTGAAAAGCGGTTTAAAAAGTAAAAGCTGATCTACAAAGAGTTCTCGTTTATACATCCACCGGAAATCACTTAATGATGCTGTTCCCAAATTAACTGCCTTGTATAAGATTCCATGTTTTTATGCATATTCTGCACTCAGCTTCAAGCATCAAAAGTATATGCTGAGAGAATCAGAAAATCCTGAAATGTATAGTCGGTGAATAAAAATGTGTAAATGGGATTAATATAGGTATGTAATGCTTTGTTCATGCTGATATTTGTAAATCCAATAGTTATTCAAGATATAATGCAAAATAAACGGTTTGTAATATATAAAATACCGATTGTACAATTTAATAAGGATCTCGCATGATGGTATTAAACAGCAGAATTGTTTTCAATAGGGCAATAGGATTTAATTCAGATTATTAAAAAGGGCCTGCTGAAAAAATCATCAATTATATTCATTAATTTTTGATTCCGGTATTTTGCACCTTAAATTACAACTCTTTTTTCGCTTTCTACAAATAGTTGACCTCGTCAGACCCTGCCGGGTTAGCCACGCTGTGGCTTCATTTTAGCTCCGTTTATGAGTCGAATTAAGGTGCAGCGCACCGTGATAATTGTCGAAAAAATAATTAAAAAGGTTCATCGCATCGAAATTCATAGCAAGGATTTTGAAAAGTATTGTGTTTTTCCTTGCATTAAACCCAAATTAATCATTAGGAGGTGATGTAAAAGCCGAAATAATGATTTACTTTATCGATTCAGCATTTTAAATGGCTGAATTTGGGTTAAATTCACAATGGCATAACCTATTTTGTTATTTATGTGTGAGATATTTGTTTTGCTACAGAACCTGATTTAAACCAGATTTTGTTTTCGGGCATGTGGCTTTCGAAACCAATGGAATTTAGTACTCTCTCAGGGAAATAAGAATCGTCAGGGCAAAAACGGCTAATATTCAAATATTTCATTGTTTGATTTAATTGTCAGCTTTTTCCCATCCCATTTTTCACATCTACCGACAATTTGTGCCATAATTCCAAAACTTTCGGAAATGGAAATAATTTCACTCGCAATATGTTCAGGTACATACAATTCCATCCTGTGACCCATATTGAAAACCTGGTACATTTCGCGCCATGGCGTTCCCGATTGTTGGTGTATCATACGGAAAAGAGGCGGCGGTGGGAATAAATTATCTTTTATAATATGCAGGTTGTTAATAAAATGCAATACTTTGGTTTGCGCCCCTCCACTACAATGTATCATTCCATGAATTTCGGCGCGGTATTTTTCAAGTATCTCCCTGATTACCGGCGCATAAGTGCGGGTTGGGGATAAAACGAGTTTGCCGGCATTAATTTCTGCCACACCGCTTGGATCGGTAAGCAGCAGGTTTCCGCAATAAATAAGATCGTTATTGATTGCCTGGTCGTAACTTTCCGGATATTTTAAAGCATAATCGTGGGCGAAAACATCGTGGCGGGCGGAGGTTAGCCCATTGCTGCCCATGCCTCCGTTGTATTCGGTTTCGTAATTGGCCTTTCCGAAGGAAGCAAGTCCTACAATTACATCGCCTGGCTGTATGTTGTTTTCGATTATTGAACTGCGTCGGACACGCACTGTTACCGTACTATCCACAATAATTGTACGCACAAGATCGCCAACATCGGCAGTTTCGCCGCCCGTAGAATGAATTCCGATGCCATTGTTCCGCATCATAGCCAGGCATTCCTCAGTTCCTTCAATAATAGCACTTATTACTTCGCCAGGAATCAGGTTTTTATTTCTGCCGATGGTTGATGAAAGTAAAATTCCATCTGTAATTCCCACACAAAGAAGGTCGTCAGTATTCATAACCACAGCGTCCTGTGCAATGCCTTTCCAAACTGAAATATCACCTGTTTCGCGCCAGTAAATATAGGCTAGTGACGATTTGGTTCCAGCTCCGTCAGCATGCATCACGCAGCAAAAATCAGGATCGTTGCCTAACCAATCAGGTACAACCTTACAAAAAGCGTTTGGGAATAATCCTTTATCAATATTTTTAATCGCTTTATGTACATCTTCTTTTGCTGCCGAAACACCTCGCTGCGAATACCGGTCGGTCATATAAGGAATAGTGTTATTAAAGTTTTTTTAAATCTGGGTAGGGCTTTGCGATGGTTTCGGATTTAGCTGAGCTGAACTGTTCTTACCACCTCAGGCCCGAATGCGAAACTCTTAAAACCCGAAACACTTCAAGGTTTAGTTAAAAATTATCTGTTGCTTTTCTTTGTCAATCGTGAAGTTGCCAAATTTCTTCAGCATTTTTTCATTCATAAGTACAGCTTCTTTTTGTTTCTGTAAAATGGTTGCTTCAAGTTCAAAAGCTGATTTTGTAGCAATACTTATTTCTCCTACAATTAGGATTGACTTATCAGCTACCGAATTGCTTCCAAGAATTTTCTCAGCGTCTCCATCAAAATCAGTCTTCCCTATGGCTCCTGATTTTAATAATTTGAGTGTTTCATCAACGGAGAAACTCAGTCCGGAACTATTTTCGCCTAACGTAATCAGGGTTGTATAACCGTTTACTATACCGCTGAAAGTAATTGTATTATCCGCATTTTTAGTGAATGGAACCACATTATCTTCCGGATTGATTTGTACACTTACTTTTTGTGTTTGGCTCGAAATTGCTACATTTTGTGTTTTCGGTACAAAATCCTTGCTGATTATCCGGAATTCCGAACGGCGGTTTAACGCGTATGCAGCTTCCTGAGCTGGTTTTGTTGCCAGCGAATCAATAAAAGTTTGCGAAAGCAATGTTCCTGATTTAAACGTGAAACCATCTTTAATCACATCTTTTGCCAAACGCCTCGAAACACGCTCGCCATACCCTTTTGCAACCAGGCGATTGGGGTCAATGCCACGGTCAATCAGGTAGTTAACAACCGATTCGGCACGTTTTTGCGACAATACATCGTTGCTTTCATCACTGCCTCTTGAGTCAGTATGCGAAGCTAATTCTATAATGATTGTTTCATTTTCGTCGAGTGTTTTTATAAGTCCCTGTAGCGAATCCTGGTATTGTGGTTTCAGATCCCACTTGGCAAGATCATAGAGAATATCGGGCAGTACTATAGGTTTGTCCGGAATAGGCTGTAATCTGAAATCGATAATAAAGTCCTTGCTGCTTTCGAGCCCGACTGTAGTTTCTTTAGCTTTTTTATTGAAATAGTTATCTTTCAGGCAAATGAGTTCGTAAGTGGTGTTAGCTCTTACCTGTACTTTGTTGAAACTGTAACGGCCCTGGGCATCGGTACGGGATTCAACAGAAGTGCCGTTCGAACCTGTCATTTTTACAACAGCACCTTGTATAAACTGCAAAGTATTTTCATCTTTAACCACACCCGAAAGAGTAAAAATAACCGGTGGATTCACAAAAGAGTATAAATCGTCGCTTCCACGTCCGCCTTTGCGGTTCGACGAGAAAAATCCTTTATCTTCTTCAGGATTAAAAACAATGGCAAAATCATCGCCTGCAGAATTGATAGGAACCTGCATGTTAACAGGTTTTGTCCATTCGCCATTCGAAAAAGTTGAACGGAAAACATCGAGTCCGCCCATGCCCGGATGGCCATTGGAAGCAAAATAAATTGAAGTGTCGTTACGCATAAATGGAAACATCTCGTCGCCGGGAGTATTAATAACTGAACCCAGATTTACTGCCCGTCCAAACGCGTCGTTAGCTCCCTTGCGTGAGGACATCCATATATCTTTTCCTCCTTTTCCGTTAGGTAAATCGCTCGAAAACAGCAAAGTAAGTTCATCAGGACTTATAGTAGGATTACCGAATACAGTAGTACTATCGCCACCCAGTTCCAAAGCTTTAGGCTCGCCCCAGTTGCGTCCGGCACGGCGCGAAACCATAATTTTACACCCCTGTAAAGTGCCTTTGTCGTTGGAGCAACGTGTAAAATACATCTGGTTGAATTTGCTGTTCACCGCAGGATTGCCTTCGTTGGCCTCGGTATTTACTATATTGCCGGTTTCGAGTTGCACAGGAGTCGACCATTGCCCTTTCGGATCGAGTTTTGAAATAAACAGATCGCTGAAATTATAACCGGTCCAGTTATCCATATCCTTGCCTGTGGATGCATCGCGGGTTGAAGTAAATATGATTGTATTGTATAACTTATCGGCATAGGTAGCTGAAAAGTCCGACTCCTTCGAGTTCAGGATTTTGACAGGAGCTATTTTGTATTTGGTAGGACTTTCGATCCATTCGCGGGCGAGGGTACAGGAAAGGGAACCATTTGGGCCACGTGGATCTTCAGGTACTAATTCAGTATACTTATCGAAATGAGTTTTGGCTTCATCATACTTTTCGTTCGATTTCATTGCCTGTGCGAGATACAGAAAAACCAGCGGATTGGTTTCAGCATATTTGGTTTTTGCCAGCCTTTTATAAGCGGGTTCAGCTTTTTTAGTGTTATTTGTAATCCGGTAACACTCAGCCATCTGAAATGAAATTTTTTCTTTATCAGGTTTGCCTTTGGCTTTTGACAATGCTTTTTTATACTTCGAAAGAGCTACATTGTACTGCATATTATAAAATGCGTCGTCGGCAGCCCGCAATGCGCGATTGTTTTGAGCAAAAACCGGAAAAGCGGCAAGGCTGAAAATGATTGTGATAATCAGGATTCGTATTCTCATAAGTAATGCTATGGACTTAACTAAATGCTTGTTACTGAGCTAAACTAATGATTTGAGGCAGGGAATTTTCTTCAAGAGTAGTTTTTGAACTTTAACCGAAAAAAATTCCTGAAACGTATAGCTTATAATTTAAAACGTTTTTGTGGTTATTTTATTATTCTGCTTTAGTTCTGATGGCATCTGTTTTTTCATCAGCATCAACAGGTTTATTTTCAATGGATTCCTCAGTAGATTGTTCAGGGTGAACAACTGGTTTCTCAGGTTGTGTGTCGATAGCCATATTGCTGGTAATCTGTGCTTTAGTGCGGTTAACCTCACGGCTAACGCTCTCAACCTGATCAGCGACTTTCTTTTGAACAGCGTTAACTTCATGTTCGAAAACTGCCGTTTCTTTTTTGAACTCACGGGTAAGATCGCTCGACGCTTTTTTTAACTGGTTCATGAAACGACCTGCTTTACGGGCCATTTCGGGCATTTTATCGGGTCCGAAGACCAGGAACACCACCAGCATTATAACCAGCAATTCGCCACCGCTTATATCAAGAAACAAAAGTACCGGTAATCCCGACATGGTTTTATGTGTTTGTATTTTAACCAACAAAAGTAATAAACTGAGGCCACTTAATCGAATATTATCTGCCAATGCTTATGTTTTATTTTGAAGCAGGTGTTATGCACCTGCATAGCACTTCAATAAATTCCGCCTTTCGTTGTACCTTTGCTGATGAAAATCTGAGTTTCGAATATCAGTTTTCGGATTAAGTAATCCGGATATAGGTGACCTGATCAAAACAAACTAAAAATCTGTGATCACAATTCCCTGACCGTAAATCAAAACTGGAACCTGGTCCAAACTCTGTAAGTATAAACGCATAATCCCCAATAACCTTATGCCTCGTCGCCCTTTACCTTTTTTTGAAAATGTTACAATACTCGATGCCGGAGCCGAAGGCAAAGCTGTTGCCCGGGTAAATGATATGGTTGTTTTTGTCCCTTTTTGTGTTCCCGGCGATGTGGTGGATATACAGGTTATTTCAAAACGTAAAAGCTATTGCGAGGGCAAGGCTGTAAAATTTCATCATTACAGCGAACTCAGGGTTGATCCTTTCTGCGAGCATTTCGGAACATGTGGCGGTTGCCGATGGCAAAATCTGTCGTACGAACAGCAATTACAATACAAACAGAAACAAATTGACGATCATTTTACACGTATCGGGAAATTTAGTTTCCCACCCTTAAACCCAATCTTGCATTCGCCGCTTACTACCGGTTATCGCAATAAACTGGAATACACTTTTTCCGACAGGCGCTGGCTTAATGCTGATGATATGGCTTTGCCGGCAGAAGAACGGCAGTCGAACGGTCTTGGTTTTCATATTCCTACACTTTTCGATCGTGTACTGGATATTAACCACTGTTATCACCAGCCCGAACCTTCGAATGCTATCAGGCTGGCTGTAAGGGGCTTTACTTTAAATAGAGGATGGAGCTATTACAATCCGCGATCTCACGAAGGATTTATGCGCAACCTGCTCATACGCAACGCCGTGGCCGGCGACCTTATGGTAATTGTGGTTTTTGCGTATGATGCTCCTGATGAAATAAAAATGTTAATGACATTTCTTGCAGATACGTTTCCTCAGATCACATCACTGATTTATGTTATTAATACCAAACAAAACGATGTGATAACCGATCAGGAAATGCTGCTCTGGAAAGGCGATCCTTATATTACCGAAACTATGGAAGCTCCTGTTGAAGGGGGTAAAAAACTACAATTCAGGATTGGACCGGTTTCATTTTATCAAACCAATCCGTTACAGGCATATTATTTATATAAAACAGCGTTTGATTTTGCCGGATTTTCAGGCGATGAGCTTGTTTATGATTTGTATTGTGGTACCGGAACCATTACTAATTTTGTTGCTCCATATGTTAAAAAAGCAGTAGGAGTGGAGTATGTGCCTTCAGCAATTGATGATGCCCATACAAACTCAGAACTGAATAATATAAACAACACCGTGTATTTTGCCGGCGATCTGGCAAAAGTTTTAAATGAGGAATTCGTTTTACAGAATGGACGTCCGGATGTAATTATTACTGATCCGCCCCGCTCGGGAATGCACGAAAGTGTTGTTAAGCAAATTTTACTGATTGAGTCGCAAAAAGTGATTTATGTAAGCTGTAACCCGGCTACCCAAGCCCGCGATATTGCTCTTATGATTGAAAAATATGAAGTTACAGCCGTTCAGCCTGTGGATATGTTTCCACACACTCATCATGTAGAAAATGTAGCATTGCTGACACTCAGAAAATAGGAGTGTAATAATTTAGAATCAGGGATTTAAGTTCCGATATATCCGGATTTACAGCATCAGTTGTAAATGAAGCCTGAGTATAAAAAAGCTCTCTCGATTCGAGGTGATGGATCAGATTTTTGCTAAAATTTTCACCTTTCATTTGCTGCAATACAGGCCTTTTGCGCGCCGAAATTTCAAGCCGTGATATCAGTAATTCAGGTGCTGCCGAAAGATATACAGTTACTCCTGTTTCATTCATCAACTTCATATTATCATGGTAACAGGGAGCACCTCCGCCAGTAGAAACCACAATGTCAGTTCTATAGCTGATTTCAGTCAACAGTTTATGTTCAATATCCCTGAATACTATTTCTCCGTATTTTGCGAAAAAATCGGAGATGGTAATTTTATACCGCGATTCGAATTCATCGTCGAGATCGACCCAACAAATGCCAAGTGCTTCAGCAAGGGCTAACCCTAAAGTGCTTTTTCCACTGCCCATATATCCTACCAGATAAATTCTCATACAGCAAAGTTAAATCTCTTTGCGAATTTTAAACATAAAATCAGGGTTTTTAAAGTTTTCTGTTAACTTTGGAAACAACTTATTTTTTGACTGACTATTAGTTAGTAAGCTTCCAGTAAGTCTTTTCCGAAAATAATCAATCCATGCCGGTATCACAAATGCACTCTTCGCCTCACGAAATACTGAAAAAATATTGGGGATTCGATTTGTTCCGTCCTTTACAGGAGGAAATCATTGTTTCGGTTTTGGAAGGAAATGATACGCTTGCCCTGTTGCCAACCGGTGGTGGAAAGTCTATCTGTTTTCAGGTTCCGGCCCTATGCAGGGAAGGGTTGTGCCTGGTAGTTACACCACTTGTTGCGCTCATGACCGATCAGGTTGAAAACCTGAAAAAAAGAGGAATTGTAGCCGCCGAAATGCATTCGGGTATGCATCCCCGCGAAATTGAAATGGCGTTTGAAAAATGTGCCGACGGAAGAGCAAAATTCCTGTATCTTTCGCCCGAGCGCCTCGAAACCAGGAAGTTCCGCGAAATGCTCCGTGGTATTAATGTTACATTAATTGCAGTTGACGAGGCACATTGTATTTCGCAATGGGGTTACGATTTCAGGCCACCTTACCTCAGGATAGCAGAAGTACGTACCATTTTTCCGGATGTACCCGTGCTTGCGCTTACTGCAACAGCTGTGCCCCGGGTAGTTGACGATATTCAGCTCAAGCTTGAATTTCCGAAATCAAATGTGTTCAGCAAGAGCTTTGTGCGTAGCAATCTGGCTTATGTTGTTTCGCGCGAAGAGGATAAAATTAAAAAGCTCCTGCGGGTATGTAATGGCGTGCAGGGATGTGGGATTGTTTATGTCCGTAATCGCAGACTTACCAAAGAAATAGCTGAACTTTTAATGCACAATGGTATTTCGGCAGATTTTTACCACGCCGGCCTCGAACCAGCCACGCGTTTATCGCGGCAGCACGACTGGATGCAAGGCCGAACCCGTATTATTGTTGCTACCAATGCTTTCGGTATGGGTATTGATAAACCTGATGTCCGCCTGGTTGTGCACCTCGATTTGCCCGATACGCTCGAAGCATATTATCAGGAAGCCGGCAGGGTAGGGCGTGACGGCGAAAAGTCATATGCTGTTATGCTTTTTAATGAACACGATATTGTAAACAGCCGGCATCATCTGGAACTTTCGTGGCCCGATCCTGAAACTGTAAGGAATGTTTATCAGGCTCTGGGTAATTTTCTGCAACTTCCGGTTGGCGCAGGCAAAGAAGTTTCTTTCGATTTTGATTTAGAGAAATTCAGCAGTAATTATAAATTGAAACCTGTTACCGCATATAATGCTTTAAAAATTCTCGAACGCGATGGATACATCTCCCTAAATGATGCCTGGGACGATAATTCGCGCTTATTTTTCAGTTGTACGAAAGAAGATTTATATAGGTACCAGCTCGAAAATGCTGAAGCTGATAAAATTTTGCGTATTGTATTGCGGTCCTATAGCGGCGTTTTTACTGATTTTACGCGCATCAGTGAAAACGAAATTGCAAACCGCTCAGGAATTGATTCCCCTAAAGTGATTCAATTGTTGCTGCGAATGCAAAAACTTGGTATCCTCCATTATTTGCCTCATAAAAACACTCCTCAGCTCATTTTTAATACTGAACGCTTAAACCCCCGCGATATAGCCCTTTCGAAAACTTTTTACAGCCAACGCAAAAAGGAAGCTTTTGCTATGCTGGAAAACATCATTCGGTATGCAACTTCCGAAACGGAATGCCGAAGCAGAATGCTGGTAGCTTATTTTGGAGAAACCAAATCAGCCGCTTGTGGCGTGTGCGATGTTTGTCTTCGCAAAAAACGCAGTGAAATGAATGACCGCAAATCGAAAGAAATTGAGCAAGCCATTCTTGATATTGTTACAAGTAAACCACTGGATATAACGGTGTTAATTTCAAAACTGCCAGGCTATAAAGAAAACGATGTCCTTACTATATTGAGGTGGCTGATTGAAGAAGGTCATATTCAAAGTGATGGCGATAATCTTACAAAACTTTAAAAAGCAGTGTCACGAATTTTTTTTTGATTAAATATATAATAACATCACTTTATCCGTATTTTTATGCGGTAATCTGGTTATTAAATCTGATACTTCCGGAACAAAAATCTGAACATCTTTTAAATGATCTGCCACAACTGAAATACACTATATAGTCTTTGAACATGACAGTTCCCGAAAACTTCACTGATGTAAGTTCTTACATTGCATTCTTTGACCGAGAAAGACTTGTAAAATGGTCACTTTTCCGATATCGGAACGGTCAATATTCCTATCAGGAAAATCTGATCGAAAATATCTGCTGTAAACTTATTGGTATTCCCGATGCTAATTGCGAAAAGTGTCCTTCAAACTCTGCGTTTCTGAATCTTACTTCCGGTGAAAGAGACATTACGGGTAAGGATGGTCGTAAATGGCATGTATCTGCCTATCTGTCGCACGATGAAAACGGCAATTTCGCAGGAGTATTTCAGACTGTAAATAATACATCTTATTCGAGTACTCCGAATGTGAAATTTGCTGTTGATTCATTACAAGAAAGTGAACGACGGATTTCTACCCTATTGTCGAATCTGCCAGGCGTGGCTTACAGATGTAAAAATGATAAGAGCTGGACCATGGAGTTTGTGAGCCAGGGGTGTTTCGAAATAACCGGGTATCAGCCGGAAGATATAATTCAAAATAAAAAATTGTCATTTAACGACCTTATTGTCAACGAATTTCGGGAATCAATATGGACTGAATGGCAAAAAGCAATTGTTGAAAAAAGACCTTTTACCGGGGAATATCAGATAATTTCGGCAGAGGGCAAACTCAAGTGGGTGTGGGAACAAGGGCAAGCTGTTTGCAATGCCGATGGCGAAGTAGTTGCACTTGAGGGATTTATACAGGATATAACCAGTCGGAAATTAACCGAAATTACACTTTTTAATTCAGAAGCAAAATACCGCGATCTTTTTGAAAATGCCCTGGTTGGCGTATATTCAACACTTATCAACGGCGAAATACTTATTGTAAATAATGCTTTATGCAGGATGCTTGAATATGATTCGCCGGCTGATTTCGTCAGTATTCAAAATGTTATTAAGGTGTATGCGTATCCGGATGAAAGGGAGAAGCTGATTGAACGCATGAGACCGGAAGGTAAGCTTACGGAATATGAGCTTGTTTGGCTCACAAAGAGTGGTAAAGAGATTACTGTTTTGATAAGTGCCATAATAAACGGCGATATTATTTCCGGAATGGTTATGGATATTACCCACCGCAAGCAAACAGAACAGAAACTACTTGAACAAAAAGAAAAAGCTGAACAGAGTGATAAATTAAAAACTGCCTTCCTGGCAAATATAAGTCACGAAATACGGACACCTTTAAATGGAATACTTGGGTTTGCTGATATATTATTGCATCAGGATATTTCAGTAAATGATAAAGGACATTATTCAAACCTGATTCATAACCTCTCCGGCCAGTTATTGTCAATTGTAAATGATGTTATTGAAATTTCAAAAATTGAAACTAACCAGATTACACTATCGTTTTCACAGATTAACATCAATCATATACTGCAAAAACTTCATTCCAGTTTCAGTAAAAATGCTCAGGATAAAAATCTGATATTGGAATTTGTATCGGAACTGACAGAAAATCAGGCGTATATTTATGGTGATGGGCCTCGGTTGGTTCAGGTATTATCCCATTTGATTAACAATGCGATAAAATTTACCTATTCCGGTTCAATTCATTTTGGGTGCAAAATTGTGGATAAGAATTTGCAATTTTTTGTTCAGGATACCGGTATTGGCATATTGCCCGAAAACCGCGAAGTGATATTTGAGCGTTTCAGGCAGGTAGAAAATTCACTTACGAGGAAATTCGGAGGTTCAGGACTCGGACTTTCCATTTCAAAAGCATTAGTCGAAATGATGGGTGGCGAAATTTCTGTCAATTGCGATTTCGGCACTGGTTCAACTTTTTGTTTTACGATACCGTATATGAATGTTCCTCCCGAAAAACTAGTAAAGCGTAATCATCACGAAACCAAATCGTGCCTTCATGATATCAGGATTTTGATTTGTGAGGATGATGACTTTGGATATTTGTATGTTAACAGAGTACTCACACAAGCAGGGGCTTTGACTTTCAGGGCTAACAGTGGCAAACAGGCTATAAAATTCTGTCAGTCCGATGAAGCCATAGATATTATTATCATGGATTTACGAATGCCCGTAATGTCAGGAAACGAAGCTGCCGAATATATTAAAAAACTCAGACCTTCGGTTCCCATTATAGTATCTACGGCGTCGTCGAGCTACGAAATTGAGCCGCTCATAAAAAAAAGTTTGTTTGATGGTGTTGTGTACAAACCGATTTTGAGTATCAATTTATTGGAAACAGTATGCAAATTTATTTGAAATTGTTTCCTTTTTATTTTGTGTGCAAATAATTATAATCGTAGACTAACATGCATTCCGATTCATTTAAACCTTTACCACGCGAATTCTACACCGGTAAAGATGTAGTTAAAATTGCACGCGATTTGCTGGGCAAAGTCATTTATACATATGTCGAAAATACAATTACAACTGCCATAATCACCGAAACAGAAGCTTATGAAGGGATTACAGATAAAGCTTCACATGCATATAATAACCGCCGAACAGCCCGAACCGAAATCATGTATTGGAAAGGTGGCCATGCTTATGTTTATCTGTGTTACGGTATTCATTCGCTGTTTAACATTGTTACATCAGTACAGTCGGAGCCACACGCAGTATTAGTGCGTGCAATCGAACCATTATCGGGAGTAGAAAACATGAAAATCCGGTCAGGGAAGCATACCATTAATCATAAAAGCGGGATAGGACCGGGTAATGTTTCAAAATTATTGGGAATAAAGGTAGCTCACTCCGGTATTGACTTGTGTCCGGTTCCGGAATCCCATAAAGAAATATGGGTTCAGGATGTTGGACTTATAGTGCCAGAGGATGAAATGAAAATAAGTACCCGGATTGGTATTGATTATGCTAAGGAAGATGCACTGTTGCCTTATCGGTTTCAATGGATTAAAAATAAAAAAGCTCCCTGATAGGAGCTTTTTATTAAGCTAACAACTGCTTATTATTTTACATTCTTTTGAAGGTCAGACCCAGCTTTGAATTTTACTACTTTCTTAGCAGCAATCTTGATTTCTTTCCCGGTTTGTGGGTTACGTCCTTTACGTGCAGCACGTTTAGTAACGGAGAATGATCCAAATCCAACCAAAGCTACGCGATCACCTTTTTTCAATGCTTTATTTGTAGAGGCAATAAAAGCATCGAGGGCTCTTTTGGCATCAGCTTTTGTCATGCCGGCTTCAGCAGCCATTGATTCAATTAATTCTGCTTTATTCATCGTTATAAGGTATTAGTTAGTATTAAAAATTAATTTATATACAAATATAGTCTAAAAATCAGTGATATCAACATGTTCAGGAAGAAAACACGCTGAATTGTTAATAAAGGCGATGTTTTGTTAATAACTTTCCTTTATTTGCAGCGGTTTAGTGCTTGTTTTTACAGTTATAGTGTGCAGCTATTCGAAGTGATATAGTCCGTCGATAGTAACTCCTCTGAGAAATTCAGCGGTTGTCATTCGTTTTTTGCCTTCAAGCTGAAGTTCTTCAATATTAATTAGTCCATCTCCGGCTGAAACTGTAAGTACTTTCTTTCCGTCAGTACTTATAGTTCCGGGTGCTTGAAGTGATTCAGACAGATTAGATGTAGTTTTAAAAATCTTGATTTGCTTTTTAATTCCATCCTTATCAATAAGTATTGAGAATGCCCCAGGAAAAGGCGACAATCCTCTTACTTTATTATGAATCCTATGGCATGGTTCTTCCCAGTTAAGCTTGCAATCGGGTTTGAAAATTTTTGGAGCAGGTTTCAGTAGTGTATTTTCTGATTGCAGGCTTTCCTGTTCCTTTACATCTACGTTACCCGTGCTGATCTTCCGGAGAGTTTCTACGATCAATTTTCCGCCGTGAGCCATCAGGTGGTCATGTAATGTTCCGGCATCGTCAGAAGGCAGGATATGAACTTTTTGAGATAGTATGATATTTCCGGTATCAATTTCCTTTTCAATAAAAAATGTAGTAAGTCCGGTTTCCGTTTCACCGTTAATAATAGCATGATTTATTGGTGCGGCTCCTCTGTATTGAGGCAGCAGCGATGCATGCAGATTGAGTGTGCCTAATTCGGGCATTTGCCATATTACCTCCGGAAGCATACGGAAAGCAACCACTACCTGAAGGTTTGCTCCGAAACTCTTTAATAGAGTTACAAAATCAGGGTTTTTAAGGCTTACCGGCTGAAGTACCGGCAGGCTATGTTGCAGTGCGAATTCCTTTACAGGTGAAGCATGTAATTTCTGTCCTCTGCCGGCAGGTTTGTCGGGCGCAGTAACAACAGCTGCAACATCGTATCCGGCTTCAATCAGGGCGCGTAAAGGTTCAACCGCAAATTCGGGCGTTCCCATAAAAACGATTCGCAATTTCTTCATCATACAAATGGGTTTAAACAAAAAATACCTGAAGTTCATTCAGGTATTTTCTAAAAAAATAAAAAGTATGTTATTTCGAAAGTTTGCCCTTAGCTTGTTCAATGTATTTTTCAATATCACGTGCTTCGGTACTTTTGGTATGATCTTTTTGTATTTTTTCGTAAAGTTCAACAGCTTTATCGAATTTTCCCTGCTCTTCGTAAACTAAAGCAGCTCTCATAAGGTAAAGCGGAGTTGTTAAATCATTATTTTTTTGATTTGCAGCTTTGAGGTAATACTCAACAGCTTTATCTTTTTGATCAAGTTCCAGGTAAGCATCTCCAATACCGCCTGTGGCCATGGATCCAACCAATTCGTCGTCGCTGCTGAATTTTTTCAGATAGGTTATGGCATCTTCAAATTTACCCTGTTTCAAATAAATGATACCGGTATAATACTTTGCCAGGTTTGCTGATTTAGTCATGCCATACTCATCAATAACATCAAGGAATCCCAGATTCTGGCCATCACCGTTCAACGCTTTGTTCAATGAGTCTTGTTCAAAATATCTCTGAGCCATAAACAATTGACCTTGTGCCGCTTTTTCGCGGGGAGCAATATAAAGTTTCTGGAAGGCGAATACCCCTAAGACAATAACAATGGCAGCACCAATTACTATTGTCAGAAGTTTCTGATTTTTTTCAATAAATTTTTCTGATTTCGAAAGAGCTTCTTCAACCTTGTGGATTTTCTCTTCAGTATTGTCAATTTTCTTGGCCATAATTCTTAATTTTGAGGCGCAAAAGTAGCTTTTTTTTAGGAAATAGTAATCATAGGTTGCTTTTTTTACTAACATATAATTGTAAATAATAATTATTTGGCACAAAAAGTGCTTTAAACTCAAATTATTTAACCTGTAACCAATGAAATATCTGATCCGGATTGCATTTCTTCTTGTTGTGGCAATGCCATTTCATGCTCACGCCGGTTGGCTGATAAACGGCCGCATAATCGACCGCGATGGCAATACAATCCTGAAAAGGTATTTTATTCAGGACAATGTGGTAAAAGTCGAAATGTATAACCTCATCTATATATGTGATCTCAAAACGGAAAGTATTATTCTTGTTGATCCGGAGAACTTGGTTTATGTTCAGACTACTCTTACCGCTTTGCGTTCGAAAATGAGGGAGATTAAATCCGAACGTTTACGGGCGTTGCTCGAATTGATTCCGGAAGATAAAAAAGAGGAATATGAAAGCTTGTACAGGTTGCAGATAGAACAACAGGTAATACTTCCTGAATATAAAGGTGATTCGTTGGATATAAGCATACTGGCAGAAAATGAAAAATTATTGGGACACAAAGCCACAAAGTTTAAAATTTCGGAAAATGGTCGTAAAAAGGAAGAGTTTCTGTTTACTTCTGAAATCGACATTTCCGAACACCTCGATATGAATGCTTTTCTGAAATACATTTATCTGATTGAACCTGACGATAATACAGTTAAATATTTGGCATCGGATAAATATCAGGAAACTGTAAAAAAAGGACTCGTACTCCGACGTTTTATTTTTGAAGATGGATACAGGTCGGAATGGCAGGTAAATGAAACCGTGAAAAAAAACATTCCTTCCTATGAGTTCGGTATTCCTGATTTATGCAAACAGGTTACACTGGACAAGTGGATCAACCGGAAAAATGAATCTGAAGGACAATATTTTGATGATTATGAATAAAGATATAGTTGATTTAACTTATAAAGCCGGCCTCTGCGATTTTTTCAGAAGCCTGAAACTCGAAAAACGAAATGAATTAATGGATCGTGTTTTAAATGAACGAACCAGATATATTACAGTTGCTCTTGAAAATATTTACCAGCCTCACAATGCAAGTGCTGTGCTTCGTTCGTGCGATTGTTTTGGAATACAGGACGTACATATTATAGAAAATTCATATCAGTATGAATTAAATCCTCATGTATCATTAGGAGCGGCCCAATGGCTTAACCTGCATCGTTACGATAAGCTGGATAATAATACGGCTGAATGTATTACCAGATTGAAAAGCGATGGTTATCGCATAGTTGCAACTACTCCTGATGCGAAGGCCATTGATATTCAGGATTTTGATGTATCAAAAGGTAAATTTGCTCTCCTTTTCGGAACCGAAAAATTCGGACTTACTCCCGAAGCCTGCGAAATGGCTGATGAATTTATCCGTATTCCTATGTATGGATTTACCGAAAGCTTTAATATTTCTGTTTCAGCATCGCTGTGTCTTTTTCATTTTACTGCCAAAATACGATCAGTTGAAACTGACTGGCGCCTGACCGAAGAAGAGAAACTTGAAATTTATCTGCAATGGTTTCGCAATACAATCAACAACAGCGAAATGATTGAAAGGAAATATTTCCAGGATTATCATAAAGGATAGAAATACAATTGTGTGATTTCGGGAAATCCGACATTTTGAAAACAAATTTTATATCGTATTTCGGTCCAAATTTGGTTACGCACTTGCATTCAGATTTTTTCTTACAATCAAAAAAAAACAAATCAAAACTGAAGCACAAAAAATTAGTTTGCATCCGATTACATTTTTTACTATTTTTACAGCACGACCTAACATTCATAAATCTATATAAATTATGGGAAAAGGAGATAAAAAAACACGCAGGGGCAAAATTATTCTTGGTTCCTTTGGCGTTCGCAGGCCAAAATTGTCGAAGAGTAAAGCCATCGTTAACGTGAAACCAAGTGCTGATGCAGCGCCTGTAAAAGTTAAAAAGACTCCGGCCACAAAAGCTGAAGTGAAACCTAAAATTAAAGCCCCTGAAGTAGCTAAAGTGGCTGAAGTAGCTGTAGCGGCTGTTGCACCTGTTGAAGAAACTACTATTGCTGCTGCTCCTAAACCTATTAAAAAAACTGTTAAAAAGGCTAAAACCGATGACGCGGTGGAGAAATAATCATACTACTTTTTACAACAAACAATATCAATCGTGTGAGGGACCCAGGTTCCTCACATTTTTTTTATAGATATACCCTCTTTCTTCAAAATTTTTAAACATATCGTAACTGGCGGCCGCCGGCGAGAGCAGGCAAATCTTCCCTTTGGCCGTAACTTCACTTGCAATTGTTACAACTTTAGCATAATCTTCCGCTTTATAGAAGGCGATATTTCTAACACCATACTGAGTGAATTCGCACAACATACGTTCACCGGCATCTCCAACGAAAATTAGGTTGCAAATTCCGGATGCATTCAGAAATGGGTATAATACATCATATTCAATTCCCCTATCGAAGCCGCCAAGTATCAGAGTATCAACATTACCAAGGGTTTTAACTGCTTCGATAGTTGCTTCAGGAATAGTGGCAATGGAATCGTTATACCAGCTAATTCCATTGAAAACTCCAACAGGCTCAATGCGATGTTCCAGACCTTTGAACGATCTGATACCCGACTCAAGCGCCTCCGCATTTACTCCGCTAAGGTAACAAGCCGCCGCCGCCGCCATAATATTATAAAGGTTATGATGGCCTTTAAGAAGCTGGCTGAGATGGGTATCATAAAGTTTCGTTACATTTCCATCAAGGGTTAAAACAATCTGATTGTTGGCTATATGAATGGCTGCTGCTGATTGTGGCTCTGGCGAAAAAGACAGCAAAATATATTTTGTACTACCTAATGTGTTGACAAGTGATTTAACTGCTTCGTTATCATTATTATAAATAAAATAGTCACCAGGTAGCTGGAACTTCCCAATATTGAATTTTGCCATTTGGTAATTCAGGTAACTGTGATAATGATCGAGATGTTCCTGGTAAATATTGAGTAAAATGGCTATATGAGGAGAGTGTGATACATACTCAAGCTGGTGCGACGATAATTCCAGTACAACAATGGATTCGGGTTTTATTTCAGTAATGCAATCAAACGGAGGAATACCGATATTTCCTACCAGTAAAGTGTTAAAACCAGCATTTTTCAGAATATGAAAAATCAGGCTGGCTGTTGTACTTTTTCCTTTTGTACCTGTAATGCCGATTGACTGATGTGCGTAACACTGCAGGAAAATGTCAGTCTGTGAAGTAATAGTAACCTTGTTTAAAGTGTCGGGTAATGAATTGGATGGAATTCCGGGTGATTTTATCGCAATATCATAGTTATCAATAAATTGCATGCAACCTTTACCGGTAATAAAAACTAAATTTGAATCGTTTTTAAGTCTAGTGTTTTCACTAATGGCTTCGTCCTCATCGAAAATTGTGATTGTTTTATTAGGAAAAACCTTCCTTAGAATCGTATATGTTGACCGTCCTTCTCTTCCAAACCCTAATAAAGCCAGACTCTTATTCTCAAAAATCAATCTAATTTTTTCTATCATTTCAAACCTTTTTGTATGATTTGGAGGAAACGAGGTTCCAGAAAATGCTCCGTGTTGAATTCGGCTAATATAGTTTTAGCCAGTACCGGCGAATATTTCGGGAAATTGGTTGTGTTGCTGTAATAGTCGATCAAAAGTGGAAGTTTCTCATGCAAACGCTGATCAATAAATATCTGCAATGCTGCATTTACTTCGTCAATTGTTCCAACGCATTCGAAGGGTTTCACTTCATCAATACCTGTAAGTTGTTTCAGATAAGTGAGCATTTGCGGCATTTCAAAAAGATTTTTACCAAAGATATGAACCATTTCTATTACAGGAATGAAAGGACTCAGGATGGTGAATGCAAACAGGCATTTTGGGCAATTGCAACACCATATATCGGTTTTGCTTCCGGCATTACAACTTTTAAATACAGGATAATATTTTACCTGTTCAGCAAATAACTTTGCAATCTGCAATTCATTAAGCGGTCGCAGGAAACTGAAATAATTAAAACTACCTGAAATGTAGCTTCGTACATAATTCCGGAAATCAGCTTCAAACGCATAGGACTTGGAGTATTGATGGTTAACTTCTGTGCCGGCAACAGTAGGTTCGTTGGCGCTCGATTCGTTGGAAAGCGCGATATTCCGGTGACCTGTAATTGCAGAAACCAGCAGGCTGTAAAAGGCAAGCAATGCAGAAAAAGGCGTATGCCCGTTCAGAAATCCCTGCGCATTGAGTTGCAGTAAAAGCGGATCGAGGCGACGGTTTACTTCAAAAAAACTATCGTTACCAAAACCACTCACACGCGCACATTCAATAGTTGCGCCACGGGGATTCATAATAAATGGCCTTATTTTTTCGCTTTTGCTTATCAGTTCAAGTGTTACTACTGAATCTTTTCCTCCACCAACAGGAACAATAACTGTTTCGTCGAGATTGAAATCATCTGTCTTAAAACTTTCACCCTCTGAGGTAATGGTCATAAAATCATCGATAGAAGTAGTGATGGAATTAGTATAGAAAAATTCGCCAAGTCCCTGGTAATAAACATTTTTCCACCACAACACCTGTGTCTCTGATAGTTTATGGTTTTTGATAATTACTTCGGGCGGACAAGCAGTTTTCCAATAACTTATCAGCTCAATCATTCCAATATGAAAAAGCAGATTTCGATAAGGCTGGGTTTCAATTATTTCCTGGGTAGGGAAATTTTTAATAAACCGTTTCGCCGGTATGCTGAAACCAGGATGAAACACAAACCTGTCAGCCAGGTTAAACTCATAAATTACATGAAGTCCGGCAGAATCAACAGTTGCTTTATAGCCTGTGTATTCAATGAAAGGAAAATCCTTCCGGTGAAGAGTATACTTTTCCTGTTCAGATATCATACTATTTTTATTCATTGTTTCCACAGGCAAAAGCTGAAATAAGATGACTTTATTCGACCATCAAAGATAAAACATTCATACAATCTGGCGCACTATTTTGCGTTACAATATAAATTTACGGGTATAGTATCTTTCATATATTCGTATATTGTGAACTAAAAATATACTCCATGGAATTACCTGATCAAAATCCTATTGGTGGAAGGATACTTGTGAGCCAGCCCTCGCTGACCGACAAATTTTTCAGCAGATCGGTTGTAATGCTTGCTGAGCATAGCATTGAAGGGACTTTTGGCTTTATTGTAAACAAACCGGCGCGACTGAAATTAAGCAAAGTTACACCGGAGTTCGGGTCGTTTGATACCGATCTTTATCTTGGTGGCCCTGTGCATGTAAACAGCCTGTTTTATGTTCATTCAAAAGGCGATTTAATTAAGGATAGCCTCATGATTGTTGATGGTGTATATTGGGGTGGCGATATTGAAGAAATCAGGAAATTTATAGCATCAGGTGAAATAACAAGCAACGATATCAGGTTTTATGCAGGATATTCGGGTTGGGAGCCTAAACAACTCGACAGGGAAATGAATGAAAATTCGTGGATTGTGCTGGATGGTCAAAAAAGGTATGTTTTTGGCTCAAGACCAACCGGTTTGTGGAAAAAAATCGTTCTTACTCTTGGCGATGATTTCGCTCCCTGGGTAAATTATCCTTATGATCCGAATATGAACTAGAAAGATTTCGGATTGTGTTTATCCAATCCCAAATCCCTAACCCCTAACCCCTACCCGACAATATCGCTATCAGATTCATAAACAGTGCCGGTTTCAAAATAATCGTGAATACAAAACCAAATATTGCACCCCAGAAATGTACATCGTGCCCCACATTGTCAATATTCTTTTTGCCCATATACCACGAATAAGCCAGATACAGCCCGCCAAAAATAATAGCCGGTATTCCGATCGGAATAAGGAAAATATAGATTTTACTAAGCGGATCGAAAATGATGCTCGCAAAAACAACAGCCGATACAGCTCCAGATGCTCCAACAGCGGTATAGGTGTAATCGTCCTTGTGCTTTCCATAGGATGGAAGTGTTGATATTGCTGTACTTCCGATATAAAGCAGTAAATAATAAAGTATCGCTTTATTACCGAAATATATGCCATAATATGTTTCTACTACTCGTCCGAACGAATAAAGTACCATCATATTAATGAGCAGGTGAATCCAGTCGGCATGAATAAGGGCATACGACACAAAGCGGTAACTGTTTTTAAAATGCTTGATATCATATGCATTAAAAGCAAGCCTCCGGAACAATTCGTGGTTGTTGAATGCCAATATGGTAACCGCTACCGTAACCAGTATAATGATAATAGTAATTGTCATATTAATCAGGCTGTTGAGTATAATCTATTTCTGACCCAAGCACACTATGAGGTACCATGTACACAGCGAGTAAAATTATAGCTGCAGCAATAGCCCAACCTCTCGCAGTATGGTTTTTACGCAACATAAATACTGCGATAATCCATCCCAGGCCTGCAATGAGAGTTTTATTGTCGGTCATATCGCCAAAATGAAATATCCCTTTCATCGGCCAGCCGGTCCAATAGTCGCCAAAAGCATAATTCTGAACAAAAGGGCCCAGTATTAATCCGCCCGGAACAAGGAATATCAGCGTAAGCAACGAATACTTATACGTCTTGCTCCCGTTTATAAGTGCTTCAACACCTGCACGGGTGCTGAAAAGCATGGCCAGGAACATGAGTAAAATATGAGGCATTAGAACAAATGCAGGAACCGGTCCTTTGAAACGCATCACTATTGGTTTCTCTGTTAGTATTACCGTTTCGTTATTAGCCGACAGGCTGATGCTATATTCCATTTTACCTGCGGCAGGTTGCTTGGGCATCATAAAAATTAGTTTGTTGCCTGATCGCATAAGCGGTGCGCTGCTTAATGAGTCGTGGCTTTTAAAACGTTTATACTGAATCGCGCCGGTTACTGATTTATCAGCTACTTCTAATGCAATTTCAGCATCTTTATCGTTATCCGCAGTCCTGATAAGTTTGTATTTGATAACATTATTATTAAGAGTTACTGTTCCTCTTTCAGGATAAGTAGGACCAGTCATTCGCTGATAAATTGCAATCACCACAGTAAAAATGATGGCAAAAATCCACCAAAGAACTGATTTTAAAGAGACACGCATATAAAGGTGTTTTAAGTATTTCCGGCAAAAATATCTCATTATTTTTAAATTTCAGCGCAAATATGCAAATTAGCCTATATATTTTTTAAAAATGTAATCCTGTTTTATGAAATAAC
>JBBSDC010000015.1:0-48661 GCA_038249705.1 Bacteroidales bacterium
CTGGTTGTCGGTTCCGGCATTAGCCAATGGAGGAGAAACAATGGTTACAGGATTTGAAAAATTGTGTGTGCAGTTTTGATCGGTGGTTACAGTTAGTGACACAGTATATGTGCCCCCGGAGGCATACGTATTAGTAACATTTGGATTTGCCGGAAATGAAATTAACTGGGTGTTCCCATCTCCAAAATCCCAGTTCCATGAATTTATAAACCCAATACTTGTACTTGATAAATTAGTAAACTGAACCGATTGCCCTGCGCAATTATTGGCAAAGCTGAAGTTAGCGACTGGAAGCGGATTTACCGTAACCGGAAGCGTAGTCGTCCGTAACCCACAGTTGAAAGAAGTTGTTTGCAGTTGTAGTGTTTGAGCGCCGGCCGAAGTCCAGTTAACGGTAACGGTATTTGTTCCGGCACCTGCAGTGATAGTGCCTCCGGTAGGAGATGGCCAGGAATATGATGTTAATCCTGTAGTTGCTGTGTAAACAAAGCTTGATGCATTACAAACAGACTGGTTTCCTGTAATTGTTGGTAGAGGATCAGGGTTAACAGTAATTGTTAAAACTGGTGAATCAATACCTGCAAGACAGCTTGCATTAAAGCCATGTACTCTGAGTGTCCCACCTGATGTAAGGTTTGGGAAATTGAGATTGATAGTATTTGTTAGTGTTGTTACTGTACTTCCATCGGGTAAAGTCCAAACATAGCTTTCGGCATCTGGTATCGAAGGACTTGTGTAAATTATTCCTGATTGTCCCGCGCATACCGGGTTTGGGCCTGTAGGAGGAGATGTTGGTGTTGCCGGGGTTCTTTTTATGACGAGATTCAGGTTAATTGTATTTTGAGTCAGATAATACCACCAGGAATTATAAATATCCATATCTCCCTGGTTATTGCCTGGCCATTTATGACATGCATCTTCTTCATCATTATAAATACAACCAACTAATTCAGTACAAACCGGAGCACAATTAGTAAGTAAGTGATCATCCCAGTAAATTTTTAATTTTGAGCTGCCTGAGGGAATCGGTCTTACCAAATCAACCATAATTCCTTTAGTGTTTCTTTCAATATCATAAATAGGCAGATTGGTTAATCCATTCAGATAATCAATATTCATATTGATGGTTGCGCCGTTTTGAACCGGTTGTCCCAATCCATCTATTCCGTTCCATGGAACGGTCTCCCATGTATCACAGCCTGGAGACCCGGTCACATCTGCAGTTAAAGTAACATCTTCTCCATTATTTATCCCTTGGGGGTTAATGTCAACAAAAAGTGATACGGAACCGGGTTTATTTACTTTTACAAGTATATCAACTGATCCGTCACAATTAGAGGTACTGCTCACATCGCAGATTTGCCCGAAAATTCCTGTAGGGAAAATTGCATTATCAGGATCATTTAAAAAAATTTTATACTGCGGGAAATCACCCGGCCACTGAGCCTGTGTTCCAGCAGTTCTTGAAAGGCGGTCAGTCAGCCAGTTGCCAGTATTAACTGCTCCCCACTGATTACAGTAAAACATGAAATGACCACCTTGCCATCTGTTGATATTAAGTTTCGTGACAATACCATCATTCGAAAAAATATAGAATTCTGTTTCCGGGGAATTTCCACCAGCAATCTGATCAGAAAACTGCCATGCTTCGCTCCACAACCTGCCTGGTTTTTCGGTAGTTCCTGAATATATGCTAAGGTCAAAAAACTCAATAATAGTGCCATTCATGGCATTTGTATTTCCGGCTGCATCCTGTGAAAATTCAATATAATAATTTCCAATTTTTGTAGGAGTAACAATAATTGGTTTATATCCTGTAGGATTCGTTGTGCCAAATTTTGGGCCGGCTACAGCTTCATTCCAGGTTGCAATATACCCGTTACTACCTGCAATTGGCTGTGATGTAAAAGAAAAACCAGGAACAACCGTACCATCAGGGTCTCGCAGCTGAAAATACAAAGGATCACCTCCATCCTGCTGAAATCCCAAATAAATAAGCTCTGTAGCGGGATCAGCAACGTAAAAGTTAAGTCTGTATTTGTCAAGGCAACCAGCAGTTGCAAATGGAATTCTTTGTCCGTTGATCGTCCATCCCCCTTTGTAAAGAGCAAATCCCAATGAGCCATTTGTGGCATTTGGTGTGTTTGGCTCCAGCTGCTTCGTCCCTTCCGCATAACTTGCTGGAGTCAGAAACACGAAAATTGCTAAAATCGCCAGGTAACGTAGCAGAAATTTTATTTTGCCTGATGTATCCGAGTAAAGTGCTGAAAATGAGTAGATATATGTTTGCATAACGTTGTGTTTTGAAATCGGTTAAAAAGGCTTTCGAGTCCCCTAATCAACATATAAAATTAATACTATTTTTGTAATAATGTAACATATTTTCACCTTTTAAAAAATGTGTGTTCTACGGTATAACTTGTTGTTACTGTTTGCTTATTAAAAACTGGGTTTTTCATACCAATTTCTAATGATTCAATGAGGATTGTTTATATTGTTTTTTAAAATACAGCATGCCTCACAGGCTTTTTTAGTAATTTTGGCGGCTTGCAACCATGCAGGTAAAATATTTCGGATTCCTGTCAACAGAATTTTCTTATTAATTGCTAATCAGTTTACTATGTGCGGCATAGCCGGATTTTTCAATTCCCGATTAAATAACAGCGAAGCACTCGAAGGCATTGAGCAAATGCTTCAGGCAATTGCTCACCGCGGTCCTGATGCCCGTGGTACATGGTGGCACGATGGCCTTGTACTTGGTCATAACCGACTGAGTATCATTGATCTTAGCCACCAGGCTGATCAGCCGATGCACTACCAGGGCAATGTAATGGTTTTTAACGGCGAGGTTTATAATTATCTCGAAATACGCAAAGATCTTCTCAAAAAAGGATTTCGTTTCACAACCCAGTCGGATACTGAAGTGGTGATGGCTTCGTACCTCGAATGGGGAACAGATTGTGTTAACCATTTTGTCGGAATGTGGGCATTTGCTTTGTACGATTCATTAAACAATATTTTATTCGCTTCGCGCGATAGGTTTGGCATTAAGCCGTTTTATTATATTCACAAAAGCGATAGTTTTTATTTTGCTTCCGAACTTAAAGGGCTTAAACCAACACCAGTTTTTAGTAATGAATTGAATTTGAACCAGGTAAGTCGTGGACTTCAAATGGGATGGCTTTGTTATAACGATGAAACCTTTTTTGATGCGATATCAGCACTTCCGGCTGCTCATAATCTTGTAATAAAATTCAATAATAAAGAGATAGAGGAAATAGAAATTACCCGTTACTGGGATGTTTACACCGGGGATTATTCTGATATTTCGTTTGCAGAAAAAACAGAGCGTTTCAGGGAGTTGTTTTCCGAAAGCATTGCCCTGCATATGCGAAGTGATGTTACGGTTGCCACATGCTTAAGTGGTGGACTCGACAGTAGCGCCATTGTTTCGGAAGTACAACAACAGCATCCGGGAACATCCTATAAATCGTTCAGTATTTATTATGATGGCGATGGCGAAGTGGACGAGCGCCCATTTATCCATAAAGTGATTGAAAAATATCCTTCTATCGATCCGTTTTATAAAATGCCTTCGGATGAAGAAGTGAAGGCCGAATTTCACAATGCACTATATCATGCCGATGTACCTGCAACGGGTTCTTCATTTATTTCGCAATATTTCCTCATGAAACTGATAGCCGAAAACGGCATCAAAGTGGTTCTCGACGGGCAGGGAAGCGACGAATACCTTGGCGGTTATATGCATTCGTATTACCGGTTGATTGCTGATATGATGCGTGGCGGAAATTTTGGAAAAGCCATTTCAACTACTGGTGAAGTTGCCGAAAACCTGCAGCTTGCTGGTATGAAAAAATATGCTCATTTTGCGAAATCCATACTGAGTTCAGTAAGTGCCGAGCAGAAATTATATGCCATGGAATACCGCAGTTATTACCCTTTTTTATTGAATGAGAAACCCTCGCAAACTCCATTTTATCTTACCGATACTCCCGGCACGAAGCTCGACAGTTTTCTGTACAACCTCATGTTTACAACAAGCCTGCCTTCGCTGTTGCAATATGAAGATAGAAACAGCATGGCTTTTTCAATCGAATCGCGTGTGCCGTTTCTCGATCACCGCATGGTTGAATTTGCATTTTCGCTTCGCAATGACGATAAAATTAAAGGTATTGAAACCAAGAGAATTCTTCGTCATTCGCTGAAAAATGTTCTGCCAGAGGCCATTGTGAACCGAAAGGATAAAAAAGGATTTGTAACTCCCGGCGAAACCAAATGGCTGCATGGCCCGCTGAATCATCTGATGGATATTAATTACTCAAATCTTTCGTTCCTGCGTAAAGACCTGGTTAAAAACATTATGGAAAAGCACAGCAAAGGCGACAATTCCCAATCTGTACTTGCCTGGCGAATAGCAACACTGAACTACTGGATACAGAATTTCGTATAAAGTACTATGCCAATCCCCAATCCGAAATCCGAAATCCACATTCCTCAAACCCCCAACTCCCAACCCCAGCCCCCTCAACAATTCTCCTTACCTTTGCCGCTTTTCAAGTAAAAAATGTTAGCTGATTTTCGAAAACTTTTCCGCCAGTCGGCTATTTACGGCCTGGGTACTTTGTCAACCAAACTGGCTGGCTTTGTGCTTATTCCGCTTTATACCAAGAGTTTTTCAATCGCACAATTCGGAGTTCTGGGATTGCTTGAAGTAAGTGCTGCGGTTGTGATTTCCTTTTTCGGATTTTCACTTTATTCGGGTTTTTTTCGTTGGTATTGGGATAAAAGTTCCGAAGGGAAGAAAGAGTCTCTGTTTTTTACCGTAACGGTATTTCAGATTGGTATAGCTATTCTTACCTATTTTGCAGCGCTGCCATTTTTAAAAGATATTTCCGGATTAATACTCGATTCGCCTGATTATAGCTATTTATTAAGGTTGATGCTGATATCGTCACTCCTTCAGCTTGTGCTTGTAATGCCAAATACGTTATTGCGATTACAGGAAAAACCATGGCTTTTTACATTGGCTAATATTATGCAACTGGTTTTCAGTCTTATAGTTACAGTGTATTTTATTGCTTTCAGAGGTGCCGGAATCGAAGGTATTTATTATGGACAAATTGTTGGTAGCTTTGCCTTTGCATCAGTGCTGATCCGCTACACTATAAAAAATATGGTGTTTCGGTTCGAAACAAAAATACTAACGGAAATAATGGTTTATTGTTTCCCTTTGTTTTTATCGGGTGTAGCATTGGTTATGCTAAATGTAACCGATCGTTATTCGTTAAAAGTACTTGGTAACCTTGCTGATGTAGGATTGTATTCCTATGGTTTTAAATTAGCCAATACTTTGAATGTCTTCCTGATAACTTCAGTAAATTTCGCCATTCAGCCAATGATATACCGCATGATGAATGCTCCGGACAACAAACGCTTTTATGCTAAATTGCTGACATATTATACGTTTGGTACCATGATATTTGCTCTCGGAATGATGGTTTTCGGGATGGAAATTACCAAGCTTTTTGCAAAAAGAATAGAGTACTTCGATGCCTGGTATATTTTCCCATTCATTATTTATTCCATCGTTTTTGGGATGATGAAAGATGTGGCTACCACAGGATTAAGTATCACAAAAAAAACTAAGGTTATTGCTGTAACAGTTATTATTACAGCGACTTTAAACCTGTTACTCAATGCAACACTTATTCCGCTGATGGGTAATCAGGGTGCTGCCCTTTCAAAAATGCTTTCGATGATTGTATTTTTTGCACTTACCTATTACTTTGCGCAAAAAATGTATCCGATTCCGTACGAGTTGAAAAGGATTATGCTTCTGCTGATACTTGCTGCCGGAATGTACATAATATCTGTATTGTTTAATTCGTGGGACTTGTTACCCCGGATTATTTCAAAATTGGCTTTAATACTTGCCTATCCGTTCGTTTTGTATATCTTTAGGTTTTATGAGCCAGTTGAGATTAAAAGAATAAAAGGAGGATTTGACAAATGGCGCAATCCGTCGCAATTCCGCGAAAATATACAACGACTCATTAAAAAGTAAAATTTGGTTATGAGAAACATGAAAAATATTGTCTTTCTGGGTGCCGGTTCCATTGGCACAGCTTTAGGTAATTCGCTGGCAGCCAGGCAGAATTTGAATGTCAGTTTACTGTCGGTTGAACACGATGTTGTCGAAACCATTACTTCGTTACATATCAACCAGAAATACTTTCCGAATATCCGCCTCAACCAGTCGTTGAAGGCCACAACCGATCAGAATATTCTGAAAAATGCCGGTGTGGTATTTATCGCAATTCCTTCGGTTGCTGTTGTAAATTACATGCAGCAAATCAGGTTGTTACTTCCCGAAGATGCCCTGCTGGTAAACCTGGCTAAAGGATTTGGGTGTCATCAGCAGATTATTTCTCAATGCCTGTCGGAGCACTTGCCCAACCCGGTTTGCGCCCTTAAAGGGCCATCATTTGCACGCGAAATTATCAATAACAGTCCAACTGCTTTTACGCTGGCAGCAAATGATATAGAACTTTGTAAAGAGCTTGAACCTATTTTTGAGGATACCAATTTATTTATTGATATTTCAAACGACCTGCTTGGTGTTGAACTGAGTAGTATTTTAAAGAATATTTACGCGATATTAATAGGTATTGTTGATGCACACTTTAATTCGCCCAACCTCAGGTTTATGATGTTTACCCGTGCATTTAACGAAATGCGGAACATCCTGATCCATTTCGGCGGACACGAAGAAACCATGTTCAGGTACTGCGGTATTGGCGATTTCGGACTCACAGCACTTAACGATTTGAGCCGCAACCGGACTTTGGGATTATTAATCGGCAAAGGTTTTTTTAACGAAGGCATTCCCAACAAAGTTGTATTGGAAGGTCGCATTGCCATGAGTATTATCCTCGAAAAATTAGCCGGAAGCAATATGCCCGAAACCGGTTATCATATGATGTTGCAACTCGACAAAGTGTTTGCCGGCAATACCGATATTGCTGAATTTGTAAATAAAATGATTAATGAAAGGTATTAGTTGACTTCTGATTTTCAAGTGTTTACACTGATAAGGAATGAGTGTGTGAAGTGAGAAGCCTAGAAATGTAGATTGAGATTGGAGTTAAAATCAAATGAGTTTACTGTAATAGTATTAATTATCAGCCTAAGTTTAGTATAATCAGATAATTACATATTATTTAGAATATCCGCAATTTCCCCAGTAAGCACTTTACGTGAATATTTTAACCGGTTTTCCGTATTGCTCTCCAGCCGTTGTTCGCTGAATTTTATAAAATAATCATTCAGAATGGAATGCATTTTCGTTTCATTTTCATAACCGGCAGTTTCACCTGCTTCGGAATCTTTTAGAATAATGGCAGCATCTCCATCTTCAGGGCCAATACTCAAAATTGGTCTGCCGGAACCCAGATATTCAAAAATCTTGCCGGTCAGAATTCCTTTCGCATTGGGTGTATTGTTGATAAGAAGCAGCAGCACCTGCGATTTCTGAATTTCATGCATCACATCCTGGTGCGGCATATATTCAATACGCTGTAGATAATCTGTCAAGCCATTTTCTTCAATACTTTTCAAAACGCCAATATCCACTTTCCCTACAAGTATTATCTGTAATGCTTTGGCAAATAGAGGATTATCTTTAATCATTTCAGCAAGTACATTCCATAGGTGGATAGGATTCCTTGTCGGGTTTATACTTCCGATATGTGAAATTGTAAACTTTGTATCTAACTGATTCTGAGGTAAAGGGCTGATATCATCTTCGTCGTAACCATTAGTTACAAGCTTATAATCGCGTTTTACTATGCCATTAAATTCTTTCAACATATCACTGCTGATTACAGTAACCGCGGTTGCTGTCGAAAGTACTTTTTTCTCAAGTTTATGATGCAGTTTGTCAGCAATCGAAGTAAGTTTAAGCTGATGATAGAAATCAATTCCGGTCCACGGATCGCGAAAATCAGCCAGCCACGGAATATTGAGTTTCTTATGGATTTCCATTGCTATTAAATGCATTGAATGTGGTGGCCCGGTTGAAACTATGGCATCAACAGGATTTGCTTTCAAATACTTCTTCAAATACTTTATGGAAGGATTAATCCAGAAACGGCGGGCATCCGGAATAAAAAAATTGCCCCTCAGCCAAACAGCGAATCCTTCGGCTCTGCCTGGTTTTTCTTTTTCCTGCAGGAAACCGGCATTCACTTTTTCTCCTGGTTTCATACCCACAAAGCGCTTGTAAGCGGAATATGGTTCGAATATAGGCAGTTTGATCACTTTTAAACCTTCGGGAATATCGTTTTCAAGCGAATGATCAATAGCAGGAGCTTCCGGATTTTCGGGAGTGTAAATTACAGGTTCCCAACCAAAACCGCCTAAATATTTGCTGAATTTAAGCCAACGTTGCACCCCGGCACCACCGCTCGGGGGCCAGTAATACGTAATAATCAGTACTTTGCGAAGTGTGCCTTTGCTGCCCATGTATGAGCTTTTTTAGACCGTTGTGTCAGTTTCGGTACTGCGTTTTGCCATCAATCCTATTGTTCCTAAAGCAAGCAGTACCAGCAAAATTGACGATGCATAAGCTATTTTTTCACCAGTGGCGTAAACTTTAGGCTCGAATTTAAACTCAATAGTATGATTTCCGGCAGGAACAATCATGGCACGCAATACATAATTCGCCCTGAAATAGGGTGCGGATTTCCCATCAATATATGCATTCCAGCCTTTATCGTAGTATATTTCGGAGAAAACAGCCAGTTGCTCACTGCTTGTCTGCGATTTGTAGGTCAAATGGTTGGGTTTATAATCAGTAAGTGAAATGGTAGCCAGGGTATCTTTACTGATCATATGTCCTTGTATAAGATTTTCGAAACGTTTATCGTACACAGCCGTTTCGGTAGGCACAAAATCAGTGAGAGCATTAATTTCCTCATCAGCATTATTTACCATGCGGGCATTATTCACAAACCATACATTACCCAGCGCTTCCATATTTATCTGCATTTGTGGTTGCCCGCCTTGCTCACCGGGAACAATAAAGTATTTGGTGTTGAGCATATTGTAAACATTCATGTTTCCTTTGCCAAGGTGAAAATCAATCAGCTCCTGGTAACGGCGGAGTTTAGCGCCATGATATCCGCCCAATGATTTGTGGAAATAAGATGTACTTGCGTCAGCGAAGGGATTGCCAACGGTTTGATTAAAAACTCTGAAGTTAGGATCTTTGTCTTTCATTATAATCTGATCAGCCGTACTGGGTTGAAAAGGAACAGCATCAACACTTTTACGCACAAAACTATCATTGTTCAGGTAGCGGCGGTTAACTGTCCACATATCAGCAATAATAAGCAGAGTTAACACAGTGAATAATACCAGCGGAGTTTTTATTGCTACTTTATTGATCATTGCCCAGATAGCTGCTCCTGCAAGTACAATGAATATGAGCGACCTGAAGGCATCAGCACTAAGAATCGATGCGCGATCCTGACGAAGTGGTTCAATAAGCCATTCGGGTAAATTTGCATCTACTGATGCTACAAAGCTAAAAAGACTGCTGCCGGCCACAGCAAAAAACAAACTGATGCCGCCGGTAATAGCAAGGGAATAATATAAGTATTTTGTTAGTTTTTTCTTATCAATCTCGCCTGAAATAACTTTCTGCAATCCCAGAATGGCCAACAAAGGAATACACAGTTCAGCAATAACAAGTGTCATCGAAACAGCCCTGAACTTGTTGTATCCCGGCACATAATGCAGGAAAAAATCAGTCAATGGCATGAAGTTTTTACCCCAGGCCAATAAAATAGAGAGAACCGTGGCAACTAAAAGCCACCATTTAAACCTGTTATCAACAACAAATAAAGCAAGCACGAAAAGGAACATAATAATGGCTCCAATATATACCGGGCCGGCAACTCCAGGCTGATCTCCCCAGTAAAGCGGTAAAGCTTTAATTATGTTTTTAGCCTGGTTTGTATCTATATTTTTTTCTTTCAGTGTTTTATAAACATTCGACTTTTCTGTCAAAGCTCCCTGCGACGATCCTCCATTGAAATTAGGAATCAGCATGGTGAACGTTTCCATCACGCCATAACTCCATCCTGTGGCATAATCCTTATCCAATCCACTCGTGCGGTTTGATTTTTCGGATGTAAGTTCTGTTTTTCCACGTATAGTTTCTTTACCATATTCATAGGTTGCCCAAATACTGGTGATGTTGGACGCAACAGCCAGTATGGATGCTATTAGCAATACTCCTGTTGCTTTGGCAAATCCTGGAAGTTTTTTCTCCCTGATACTTCCGATAAATTCGGAAACAACAAAAATACCCGCGATAATCATCAGATAATAAGTGATTTGCAGATGGTTAGTAAGTAACTCAAGAGAGAGAAAAATTGCAGCCATTATTCCGCCTGCTAGGTAACGCCCTCTGTATGTGAGTATTATTCCGGCTAAAACTGGTGCCATATATCCGATTGCATGTGCTTTACTGTTGTGCCCCGCTTCGAAAATTATAAACAGATACGACGAAAAGGCAAATGCCACAGCCCCCGCTATTGCAAGCCATTTATCAACCTTTAACACCAAAAGCAAAATGAAGAATCCAATCATATAAAGGAAAAGCATTCCGGCAGGCTGAGGGAGGTAGAGCTGCATCAGTTTATCAAGGTAACGGAGCACATTGCCTTTATACTGAACCGAAATCTGGTAAGCAGGCATTCCGCCAAACATGCTATTTGTCCATAAAGCTTCTTCTCCTGTACTCTCGCGGAAGTCCGAAATTTCTTTCGACATTCCCTTCCATTGGGTAATATCCGATTGTTTGAGTTTTTTTCCTTCGAGCAGCGGACTGAAATAGGCCATTGTGATTACAAGAAATATGACAACTGCTGAAAGATAGGGGAGAACTTGTTTGAAACTGATGTTCTTCATTTGATATTGGCTTTAGTTTTGGTTAAGATGTATAATAATCGGATGCTTTTTATTTAATCTCTTCGTAATCAGTATATTCTCCGTCGTCAGGATTACGCATTTTATTTTTATCCTTATCAACATAGGTGATTGATATTTCACCTTCCTTTTTCTGTGCCTGGTTATTGCGCTGCTGCTGATTTTGTTCCGTATAACGTTGTTGGAAATCATTAATGTATTTGCGCATAATTGAAGGTACGATCAATCGCGTAATTATTTTATAAACGGCGTATACTACCGTTAGAATCAATATTAGCCGAAAAATCCCGGTTATTGAAGCTTCGTAAATGATATGTTGCATCGCTTGTTAAAAAGAAGGGCTAAATTACTGTTTTTTCCTTAATTGGAAGAAGGTAGATGAGAGTTAACCGCAATAATTCGACCCACAAAAAAAATAAAATTAGTAAAAAAGGAAAAATTGCTTGTTTAGAGAGGAAAAAATACCTATTTTTGTTAGCGTTAAAATTATTTTATTATGAAGGCTAAAGATTCAGAATTGGAAGATCCGGCAATTTTATACGGTGTTCCCGGGCAAATAACCGACAGTGAGGTTCTTACGTATGTTCAATCCAAAGATGTAAACTGGAAGTATGTTAATGCGATTAAATCACTCACTAATTTTAACGATGATGTTATCTCTGATTGGCTCAACATCAGTGTTCGTACTTTCAGGTCGTACAGGCAGCCTGAAAATAAATTTAAAGCTAACACGAAAGAGCAGATAATTCTCCTCTTATCCCTTATCAGGCATGGAATCCAGGTGTTTGGATCAGCTAAAGAATTCGATAAGTGGCTTCAGGCAGCGAATTTTTATTTTGATGGCAAAACTCCAAATTCCTTTTTAAGCACAGTTACCGGAATCCGGTTTGTTGATGATAATTTAACTGCAATGGAGTTTGGGGATAACGTGTGAAATAAATTATGGAAGTATTTAAAATCTGTAAGGAAGAGTATTCCGGAAGTCTTAAATCTTCGGGTAGCGCCAACAGGTGGAATTTGCGAGGTCAGAATGTGATTTACGCTGGTTCAACACGTTCGTTATCTGCTCTGGAATTAGTTGTTCGCAGAAGCTCAATTGTTCCTGTTTCGAGCTACAAGGTTATGGTTATTTCGATTGCAGATGATGATTATTTGTTCAAACAAATATATGTCAATGAGTTAGTTGAAAATTGGAGGGCATTGGCATCATATTCAAGTCTTCAGGAAATCGGATCAAAATGGTACACGAATCAATTATCCTTAGTGCTAAAAGTTCCTTCTGTTGTTATTCCTTTTGAGTTTAATTATGTTTTAAACGCTGAACATCCGGATTTTAACCGAAGTGTGAAAATAGTCAGAGTTGAGGATTATTTCTGGGATATAAGGTTACTGTGAAAACAGTAATATGATTTGATACATTCTTCTCTGATATGACCTGAGTTTTGGAAAGTGGCGGTAATTTTTGAGAATATAAAAACCTGAATATTTAGGGACTGCTGAAAAATGCTTATAATCTAATGAATGAACTGGATATGAGTTTTATTGTTTTTGAAGTGCAAGGAAAATGTTCAATCCTTTACAAAACCAATGCATTTAATATTTCGGTGCTCTCCACCTTTAAATCTGTTTTTTAATATTTCTAAAAATAATACGGTGCTCTGCACCTTTATTTATAACATAACTTTGCTAAAAAAGCCACAGAGTGGCGAAATATTTATAGCTAGTGAAAAGAGGCCAGTGATATATGGTGCAGAGCACCGGAATATAAAATCTTCAAAAAAATGTTTGAGTTTTTCAGCAGACCCTATTTAGTTTGTGATAACCATAAAAAGAAAAGGAGGCAGGCTGTAAAGCCTCCTCCGCAATGCATTTATCGTATATCGAGCTGTTGAAGCAATCAACAGCTATATGTGAAAAAGAATTATTTTCCTTCGTCAGAAACAGTCAGTTTCTTTCTGCCACGGGCTCTGCGTGCTGCAAGCACTCTGCGTCCGTTAACTGTCGACATTCTAAGTCTGAATCCGTGTTTGTTTTTTCTTTTCCTTACTGATGGCTGGAAAGTCCTCTTCATGATTGGTAGTTTTTAGGGGTGCAAAGGTAAGAAATGGAATGGATTTACCAAATAGTTTGTAAAAAAAATCCTTACCCGCTGATAATTATTTCAGCAAGTAAGGATTTTGATGTTTAACTATACAACTGCTCCTTCTTTTAAAGGTGCATGTTTCAAAGTGTTAACCAGGTAATTCCAGAATTTTTCAACTGATGCAATGTGTACTTTTTCATCCGGCGAATGTGGGTAACGAATAGTCGGCCCAAACGAAATCATATCCCAGTTCGGGTAAACTCCACCAAGTAAACCACATTCAAGACCTGCATGAATGGCTTTTATTTCGGGAATACGGCCATATAATTTTTGGTACACATCCTGCATTGTAATCAGGATTGCTGAATTCATATTCGGTTTCCAGCCAGGATAGGTTCCATCAAGAACTACATCAGCGCCTGCAAGTTCAAAAACATCTTTAATCATCAATCCCAGATCCTTTTGTGCCGAATCAACCGAACTGCGAAGCAAGCATTGAACAAATAGTTTACCTTTTTCTGATTTTACACTTGCAAGGTTGGTTGATGTTTCAACCAGTCCTTTCATATCATCGCTCATACGCATTACACCATTCGGGCAGGCGTTGATGGCTTTCATCACTTTGTCGAGCGAAGCAGCATCAATAACAGTTGCCGGAGTTGAAGTTGCAGCTATTGTAAATTTCATATCAGGTTCAACCGCTGAAAGTTCACTACGGTAAAGTTCTTCAAATTTGGTAACACATTTTACCAGATCATCCGCTTTTGAAGGAGGAACTGTTACAACGGCAAAAGATTCGCGTGGAATCGCATTGCGAAGACTACCACCTTCGATGGATGACAAACGCAAATCGTGTTCAACAACGGCGTGTTGCAAAAAACGGTTCATGAGTTTGTTACTGTTTCCCCGCTGTAAAATAATTTCGAGGCCTGAATGTCCGCCTTTCAATCCGGTAATTGACAGTTTGAATGCTGCAACACCTTGTTTAACGGCTTCTTCCTTATAATCGAAAGTAACATTCGCATTGGTACCACCGGCGCAACCTACATACAATTCTCCTTCGTCTTCGGAGTCGAGGTTAAGCAGGATATCGCCTTTAAGGAATCCGGGTTTCAATCCGAAAGCTCCTGTCATGCCAGTTTCTTCGTCGCAGGTAAAAAGCGCTTCAATCGGTCCGTGAACAAGGTTGGTTGCTTCTAGAACTGCCATGGTTGCGGCAACGCCCATTCCATTGTCAGCGCCAAGCGTGGTTCCGTTAGCAGTAACCCAGTCGCCGTCAATGTATGCTTCAATAGGATCAGCGGCAAAATCATGCGCTTTATCGCTGTTTTTCTGTGGAACCATATCGAGATGGGTCTGCAGTACAATGCCTTTGCATTTTTCCATTCCCGGAGTGGCCGGTTTACGGATAATGATGTTACCAACTTCGTCCTTAATGGTTTCGAGGCCATGGGTTTTGCCGAAATCGACCATAAATTGCTGAATCTGGTCTTCGTGATGCGACGGACGGGGGATTTGTGTAAGGCTGTGAAAATTTTTCCAAACAGCGGTTGGTTCCAGTTTAAAGATTTCTTTGTTCATTTTTATTTTAGGTTATAGTTTTAAGTTACTTGGATAATTATAGTTTGGATTTTAAAGGTTAAAATGCTTTGTGTTCATGCTTATGGCTGAATTTAAATTGATTTTGTAAATCGGATTGATTCAGCTTTCAATTTGTTCTCAAATGAATTCATTGCCAAAAGTAGTAAAAAAGAATATCGGGAAATTAGATATTTCACGATTTGGAAAGTTTATTATGACAGTTTAACATTTAACCAACATGCACTACTTTTTTTGTTTCGAAAAATGCTTCTGTAAAAAAGTCGCTCAGATCAAATAGCTTGAATTTCGCTTTTAAAGGGGCAAGTTCCGTTTCCAGGTCACCACCTTTTAAATAAAGAATGCCGTTAGGTAAGGTATGCGAGTTTCCTTTACGGATGCTGCCCGACACCCATTTTATGAATTCAGGTAAAGTTGTAACTGCCCGGCTTACAACAAAATCGAATTTCTGCTTCACATCTTCTGCCCGGCAATGCAAGCATTGCACGTTCATTATTCCGGCAGCCTGAGCTACTTCGTTTACAACTTTAATTTTTTTGCCAATAGAATCAACTAACAGAAATTCCGTTTCCGGAAATAAAATCGCTAACGGAATTCCCGGAAATCCGCCACCTGTGCCAACATCCAAAACCTTTGCCCCAGGCAGAAACGGCATCACTTTGGCAATTCCCAATGAATGCAAAACATGATGCTCGTAAAAATTTTCCATATCCTTACGTGAAATCACATTGATCCGGCTATTCCATTCAATGTATAAATCTTGCAACATTCTGATTTTTTCAATCTGAACAGCATCAAGGTCAGGGAAATATTTGTGGATTAGTTCCATTTGAATAAAAATATCTGCAAAAATAAGATTCCTGAATCAATTTAACCCAAATTAATCATTAGGAAAAGATGAAAGAACCGAAGTAATGCTATAGTTAAGTTAACTCCGATTTAGCAAATCTTTACTTGTTTTAAACACATAAATTAGATTTACTATATCTATTCAACATTTTCTAATGTTAAATTCGGTTTAAATAACAGTTTCTAATGTTTGGCAATTCATTTCCCCAATTAGTAATTGCTTACCTTTATCTGCTTCAAATCAGTATCAATTCATCATCATCTGAGAATCATCACATCCCCAACTGCCTGATTAAAGAATTGCCAAATCGCCGAATTGTCAAATTCCCAAATTGTCAAATTAACCAATAACCGAATCACCATTTTTCTCACCTTTGCACTATGAGTACACTATTTCCATTAGTTACAGTTCTAGGCCCTACTGCTGTCGGGAAAACTACATTTGCAGCTAAACTCGCCATTGAGCTTAATGCCGAAATTATCAGTGCTGATTCGCGGCAGGTTTATCGCGGCATGGATATTGGGACAGGGAAAGATATGGCTGATTATACGGTAAATGGCATTACTGTTCGTTCTCACCTTATTGATATTGCCGATCCGGGAACCGAATATAATGTGTTCCAGTTTCAGCGCGATTTTGAATTTGCCCGCCTCTCAGTTAATTCAAGAGGAAAAATGCCCCTGATGTGCGGTGGCACAGGAATGTATCTCGAAGCAGTTTTAAAAGGATATAGTTTCTCAGAAGCACCTTTTGATGCTGAGTTGAGGAAGGAACTGGCTGATTATCAGGATGGAGAACTGGTTGGCAGGCTGAACAATACCAGAAATGTTCATAATACAACCGATAGTCTGGATCGGGAGAGGATAATCCGAGCTTTGGAGATTGAAAAATATCGATTGAAGAATAAACATATTCCCGGTGAAAACATTTTCCGGAACACTCCGGTGCTGGGCATCCGTTTCGAACGTAAACTCATTAGAGAGCGAATAACGGCCAGACTAAATCAGCGATTGAACCAGGGAATGGTCGAAGAAGTTCAGCATTTGATTAACAGTGGTATTACCAAAGAGCGCCTTAAAATGTATGGCCTTGAATACAAGTATATTGCCATGTATCTGGATGGCGAATTAAACTATAACCAGTTGGTAACGCTTTTAAATACAGCCATTCACCAGTTTGCAAAACGACAAATGACCTGGTTCAGACGAATGGAGAAAAATGGAATGAAAATTTTGTGGCTCGAAGGCGAAGATGGCTTACTGTTGAACCTGGACAAGGCAAAAGACTACTTAAAAATTAATAATATTTAAAAAAGTACTAAAATTCAGGACTTTCGTTATACATTAGCTGAAAATTATTAATTTGCACCCGATATATTTCAACCCGCTTGTTATGAAATCATTTATCTCCGGATTACAATTTCATTTAATTGCTTCAGCTCTTTTACTATTGCTGGTTGCAGGATGTAATGATAAAATCACCTATGTGCCTGTAATAAAGTCGATTAATGTAACTCCCGACACGGTTGTTATTGGTGGCACAGCTATGATCGAGATTGATGCTACTGATGCTGATGATACCGAGCTTGTTTATTATTATACTACCAACGGGGGCTCAATATCAGGTATTGGTGATACAGTTACCTGGATTGCACCAGGCATAGAAGGTATTTATACTGCACGAGTGCTTATAGCCGATAAAGATGGTAACCAGGCACATGACAGTATAATGCTGGTAGTTGTAAGAAATGACACCACATCAAAAATTACCGGCGTTGCGGCTTTTCCCGCAGGGATTGATCACGATCTTATAAATTCGAGAGTCCGTTTGTTTACTTCAAAAACCAATTGGGTAAACCATGTGGTTTTTGCCGAAACTCCCACGCAAGGATTTGGACCTATAGTTAGTTTTACTTTCGAGAATGTTCCTGTTGGAACCTACTACCTCGAAATATGGAAAGATACCGATTTCGGAAACACATTAAATACCGGCGATTTCTTCGGATGGTATGGTACCGGCGATGTACTTCATCCCAGCCCTGAACCTTTTACGCTTGAGTCAGGCGCTACTAAAGTAATGCAGATTCAAATCTGGATAGTTCCTGAATAAACCATTACTACTATTTTTTTTAATTAAGGATAAACATTTTTTTTGATCCTTTGTTTAATTATTGTCTAATGTTAATTTAAATAGATTAAACAATCTTTAAACATGCGAACCAAACTTTCATTTCTCATTTTCCTCATTACTTTTTCTGTTGGATTATTTGCACAGACCGGTTCTATTAAAGGAAGGGTTTTTAATATAAAGAATAATGAACCTCTGCCATTTACCAACATTATCGTAAGTGGAACAACAATAGGATCAATAAGCGATTTTGACGGAAATTTCCTGTTTAAAGGTTTAAATCCGGGTTATGTAAAACTTGAAGCAACATCGGTAGGTTTTGAGAGAATAATGACTGAAGAAATTCTGGTAACTAATGCCAAAACTGCTTCGATAGACATTGCAATGAAGGAAGTTGCAGTTCAAATCAGCGGTATTGAAGTTACTGCATCGGTATTTAAGCGGGTTGAAGAAAGTCCTGTTTCACTCAAATCTCTTGGTATTTCACAAATTGAAAAGAGCCCGGGTTCGAACCGTGATATTTCGAAAGTAATTCAAACCTTACCAGGAGTGGCATCCTCAGTTTCATTTCGAAACGATATAATAGTGAGGGGAGGAGGTCCTTCCGAAAACAGGTTCCTTCTTGATGGTATCGAAATCCCTAATCTGAATCACTTTGCAACTCAGGGCGCCTCTGGAGGACCAGTGGGAATTATCAATACAGATTTTCTGCGCGAAGTAGATTTTTATTCCGGTGCATTTCCTGCCAGCCGGGGTAACTCGCTTAGCTCAGTAATTGATATGAAACTAATTGATGGCAACCCCGATCGGATGGTTTATCGGGCCACTCTAGGCGCAAGCGAAATGGCTTTGAGTGCAAATGGACCGGTTAGCGAAAAAACTAACGTGCTTGTTTCGGTGCGCCAGTCCTATCTCCAGTTTCTTTTTAGTGCAATTGGATTGCCATTTCTGCCCACATTTACTGATTATACTGTAAAAGTTAAAACTAAGTTTAATGTTAAAAACGAACTTACCATTATAAGTATAGGTGCATTAGATAATTTCAAACTTAATACAGGATTAAAAAATCCAACCGAAGAACAGCAATACATACTTGATTATCTGCCTGTTAATAATCAATGGAATTATGCAATTGGTGCCAATTACCGCCATTATCGCGATAATTCATACGGCACATGGGTTATAAGCCGCAATATGCTTTTTAATGAGGCGTATAAATATTTTAATAATGATGAAAATGCGCCGGAAAATAAAATTTTGGATTATTCATCCTATGAAATTGAAAACAAGATAAGGTATGAAGAAGTATTGCGTACTGAGGGATACAAAATATCGTATGGTGCCGGCGCTGAATTTGCAAAATATGAAAATAATACTTTCCAGAAGGTTTTTATTCCTGCCGGCGAGGACACGATAACCGAAATCAATTATGCTTCGGAACTTAAGTTGTTTAAATGGAATGTTTTCGCACAGGTGAGTAAAAGCATTTTTGAAGAGCGACTTTTGCTTTCTTTGGGAATCCGTTCCGATGCAAACGATTATTCGACTGAAATGTCGAATCTTTTCAAACAGATTTCACCAAGGTTCTCTGCATCCTATTCACTCACACCAGAACTTGCCCTTAATTTTAATACCGGTAGGTATTTTCAGCTTCCGGCATACACAACATTGGGCTACAGGTTGCCTGATGGCGAATTGCTTAATAAAACCAATGGATTAAGATACATACAGGCCGATCATTTAGTTGCCGGGATTGATTTCAGGCGAAACGATCAATCGAAAATTACTTTGGAAGGATTTTATAAATTCTACAATTACTATCCTTTTTCGCTGCGCGATTCTGTTTCTCTGGCCAGTAAAGGAGCTGATTTCGGTGTGGCCGGCGATGAAGGTGTAACTCCAATTTCAAAAGGCAAGGCATGGGGTGTTGAACTATATTACCGCGAAAAAATTACACGTAATATTGATGCTACAGTTTCCTATACATGGGTCAGGTCATCTTTCGAAGATAAACACGGCAACTTTATCCCTTCAGCCTGGGATAACAGGAATATTCTGAATGTTTCGGCGCTTGCTAGTCTCAAGAAAAATTGGAACGTAGGGATAAAATGGCGTTTTGTGGGTGGATCACCTTACACTCCTTATGATTTCGAGCGCTCATCGCTCATCGAAGCCTGGGATGCCAAAGGCCGCGGTTACCTTAATTATGATGAATTCAATACACAACGGCTTACTGTTTTTCACCAGCTCGACCTCAGGGTTGATAAAGAATACTACTTTAAAAAATGGTCGCTGAATCTATACCTTGATATCCAGAATCTTTACAATTTCAAGGCTCAACAACCTGAGGAACTTATTCAGGTGCGCGACGAAAATGGACAAGCTGTTATTAAGGATCCGCTAAATTACGAACTCAAATATCTTACCAGCGAATCGGGAACAGTTCTTCCAACCATCGGTATTATTGTCGAACTCTAATAATTAATGGCTATGATGAAGTATATAATAACAGCAATTATTCTGGGTAGTTTTGCTATTAGTTCCGTTTCATCCTGTAAATCAGGAAGTGAAGGAAAAAGCTCCAAATCCCGTAAATCAGATAGTATAGTTCTGATTACCAGCAATGCAGGAGGTGCCGGAAAAACTATCGAAATTGAAATGATAAAAGGCAAATCGCACAACCATCCTACATTTGCAATTTGGATCGAAGATACAGGTAGTTCGTACATTCAAACCTTGTTTGTAACCAGTGCAATAGGACAGGGGATTTTTAAATATGGCGATAAATCAACTGGAACATGGAAACCCGGCGAAGTAAGAAGACCAGCGGCATTACCATACTGGTCGCATAAGAGAGGAATTCTGTCGGACAATGGATCGCTTGTGCCTACCCCTCGTAACAGAGTGCCCGATGCTTATTCAGGAGCAACTCCTGAAGGTAGTTTCAAACTTTTAACCAAAACGGATAATTTGTTGAAAGGGAAAGTTAAACTTTTGTTTGAAATCAATCAACCATGGGATTTTAATGAGTTCTGGACCAACAGACTTTATCCTGATGATTCTGAATACAGATCATCCTGCCAGCCGGCTGTTGTTTATTCCGCTATAGTTGATTTGGATATTGCAGGTTCAACAGTGGAAATGAAACTACTCGGTCACAGTCATTATTCAGGAAAATCAGGCGAATTGTTTACCGATCTTTCTACTATCACTTCAGCATTGTATATTGCTGATAAGGTTATGATTACGGTAAAATAGCTGTTACTAAATGTTTTTCTAAAATTAAATTGTACTAAACCCTAAACCCTAAACCCTAAACCCTAAACCCTAAACCCTAAACCCTAAACCCTAAACCCTAAACCCTAAACCCTAAACCCTGCTTCAAACATCCTGAGCTTTATCCGTTAGCATAGGAACAAACCTGAATGAGCCATGAGTCTCTTTTTTTACTTCAGTTTCAGAAGTTTTTGTAATCCGGGTCATAATCTGAACATCATTTTTGCCTACAGGAGCAACCAGAATACCTCCTGTTTTCAGCTGTTTAATAAGTGTTTCCGGTATAAACGGCGCAGCGGCAGTTATCAGAATCCGGTCGAAAGGCGCATACACAGGCAGTCCTGCATACCCATCGCCATAAAATAACCTGATACGGTAATTGAGAGGAGGATTCATTGCTTTTAATGTTTCATGCAAAAGTTTCTGTCTCTCGATGGTAAAAACACGGGCACCCATTTCGGCAAGAATACTGGCCTGATAACCTGAACCGGTTCCGACTTCCAGAACCCGCATTCCTTTTTCGAGCTGCAAAAGTTCACTTTGAAAAGCTACTGTGAAAGGTTGCGAAATCGTTTGACCGGAGCCAATCGGGAACGCTTTGTCCTCATATGCAAATTCAAGAAACGATGAATCGAAAAAGAAATGACGTGGTATTGCATTTATGGCGTCGAGTACATTCTCATCCTTAATTCCTTTGGTGCGGAGCAAGTCGATAAGTTTTTTACGCAAACCTTTATGCCTGAAAGTGTCAGTAAGTTGTATAGAAGCCATAGTGTGAAATGAGAAAAATTATAAGCTGCGAAATTATGCAACAATGGTTCGATTTTAACAGCTTTAAGTTAAAAAACTTTTTTTCACAATCTTTCATAAGAAAATGATAACAATAGAATCAAATCCAAAAAACATTTATATATTTGCACAGTTTTAAAACAATCCCTCTGAATTTTCCTGAATCTTCGCGGTAATTATTCAACTTCCCTACTTCAGGTTTTCTAATGATAAGTATAATTTTAATTCATACGATTTAAACTCCCATTTATTCGTCCAATCAACCCCATTCGCATGTACGATAAAAGCGAACTCGAAAGTAAGCTGCTAAATGAATTGCGCGACATCGCAAAGCAGTTTAACATCCGCAAGAGCGAAACAATGAAAAAACAGGACCTGGTTTACATCATACTTGATCACCAGGCAGCTAATCCTACTCCCGACATTCTGGAGGCTGAAAAGAAAGCACGGGTTTTTCCTCAGAAAGGTCCCCGACAGCGTATTCCGCTCGATAAAATCAAGGACAACAGAAAATCCGATATTAAACCAAAAGAGGATGGTCCTGATGCTCCGTTGTTTGAGGCAAAACAGCCTGCGTCGGAACAACCTGAGATAAAACAGCCTGAAACAAAACAGCCTGAAACGAAGTTACCTCAGACAAAACAGCCCGAAATAAAACTTCCTTTTACCAAATCAGAATTACCGGCAGAACCAAAAGATGCCGAAACTGTTGCTGATTTGCCCAAAGAAATAATAAAACCTGCGGAGTCGGCAATTTTACCAAAACGTCCGTACGAGTCAAGCAGGCCTTACAACAGAGATTATAATAAAAGTGATGATGATATTCCTTCGGTAAAATCATTTGAACGACCCGCATCCTCAAATGTTCCGGCATGGGAAATGCAGGAGTTTCACGAACGCCGCCGCCGTGGTCGCCGTCCGCAGGACAGAGATGAGGACAGAACAACTCCTGCTGCCAGCGGTGAAGAAACTACTACTCCGGTACGTGAAGAAAGACCAGCCAGAACCAACGACTGGAAACCTACTCCCCGCGCTGCCGTGAGAGAGGACGATGCAGCCATAAATGAGGAAAAAGTTGTTATCCCTGATGAATTTATCCCTGTATTTGATTTTAAAGAACCTGATGTTGAAATTCTGAATACCCACGAAATGGTTTCGCGGGAAGATACCGAAACTGAAATTGATCCTAACGGGAACGTACGTACTGATCAGCAACGGCCGAATGATATAAACCGCGATATGCAGCGTTATGGCCGAAACGACCGTAATGATCGTATCACCGACCGTGGAAACGACCGCCGTATTCAACAACCTCAACAGCCTGTACGCGAAGATTTTTCATGGGAATTTGAAGGAATTGTTTCCTGTGAAGGCGTTCTGGAAATGATGCCTGACGGATATGGATTCCTGCGCTCCTCCGATTATAACTACCTGAGCTCGCCTGATGATGTTTACGTTTCACAATCGCAGATAAAACTTTTTGGACTCAAAACCGGTGATACAGTAAAAGGTACCATCAGGCCGCCAAAAGAAGGCGAAAAGTATTTCCCTCTGGTAAAAGTTGAAACTATCAACGGTAAATTACCCGAGGAAATCCGCGACCGTATTCCATTCGATTATCTTACACCTTTATTCCCTGAAAAGAAATTCAAACTCACCGGCCATCCCGGCTCAAGCCTGAGTACACGTATTATCGACCTTTTCAGCCCAATCGGAAAAGGACAGCGCGGACTTATTGTTGCTCAGCCAAAAACCGGTAAAACTGTACTACTCAAGGAAATTGCCAACGCAATTGCATACAATCATCCTGAAGCTTACCTCATCGTTTTATTAATTGATGAACGGCCTGAGGAAGTTACCGACATGGCACGTAATGTAAAGGCTGAGGTTATTTCGTCAACATTCGACGAACCTGCTGACCGCCATGTACGCATTGCCAACTTGGTTCTCGAAAAAGCCAAACGTCTTACTGAATGCGGACACGATGTTGTAATACTGCTCGACTCAATAACACGACTTGCCAGAGCTTATAATACAGTAGCGCCAGCTTCGGGAAAAGTGCTTTCGGGTGGAGTTGAAGCCAATGCATTACAAAAACCAAAACGCTTTTTTGGAGCTGCCCGACAAATTGAAAATGGAGGCTCACTTACTATTATTGCTACCGCGTTAACCGAAACTGGTTCGCGTATGGATGAAGTTATTTTTGAAGAATTCAAAGGAACTGGTAATATGGAACTCCAGCTCGATCGCAAGCTTTCGAATAAGCGTATCTTCCCTGCTGTTGATATTGTTGCTTCGAGTACCCGCCGCGACGATCTGTTACTCGAAAAAGATGTGCTGCAACGCCTTTGGGTATTGCGTAATCACCTTGCAGATATGAATCCGATTGAAGCAATGGACTTCCTGAAGGACAGAATGAAATTTACACAAACCAATGAGGAATTTCTTATTTCGATGAACGGATAAATTATCTATTGACCGAAACAATTCCGGATAAAAAAAGAAGGTTGCCTTTATCGGTAACCTTCTTTTTTTTTGTAAAAATGGAAACTTTAGTTCCCTGACGATTTTTTTTGATTTTGTTTGTGTTGTCTTAATCTTTCAATTAACATTTTCTGAAATTCACGCTCTGCATCATATAATTGCAGTACTTTAACTGCCGGAAGAACTGATTTGAACCTGGCATGATACTCTTTTCTCAAATCAAGTAATTTCTGCGCTTCAATAATCTGAGTGTCAAGTATCTGGGAAGCTTCTTTCTCTGTTAGCTTTTCAATCTCAGGCTTGTGAAGATTTTCAGAGTTTTTGAAGGCCTTTTTTAGTTCGTGCCGTTTGGCGTCATATTCATTATATACAGGCCAGAAAACCTGAGCCTCATCAGGCGTAAGATTAAGTTCCTGAGTTATAAACGCAATGCGCTGTGCTTCAATTTTTTCGTACTTGGCATTGCCTTGCTGTCCATATCTGTGCCTTTCCTGTTGTGCGTTTGCTGTGTTTACAGTTATCAAAAATGCTGCAATAAAAAGCAGTAGAGTAACAGGAGATGATGAGATTTGTGGTTTCATTCTTTTTTTATATTAGTATTCGGTGATTATTTCTATTTCTAAATCCTGGTCTTTCAGGTATTCCACAATTTCTTCTTCGGTAACATCACTATTCACATTTATTGAAGATGTTACCGGAATGATGTTGGCAGCCATTTCGATTTCTTTGTCGCGGCTGTAACTTTCAGCTAAAAGTACTTCTTCTGCATATGAAGCGTCGTAAGCCATATTAATATCGGCCAATTCGTCGTATGCAGGTATGATCTGATTGCTTTTTGATGGGATAATAAATATCAGAAGCACAGTTGCAATAGCGACAGCCACTATTGGCGCCCAAACAACAGGTTTCCGGAAAACCAGAATTCCAGATTTTGACAAAGCTCTGTTTTCCTTTTCTTTTATCCTGTTAATAATCCGTGGACTCAATGTGTCAAAATAGCCTTCTGGAACCTGGCATCCACTTTCTTCGTGCCTTAACATTTGGAGTTGAGGCGAAAGGTTGTCCGTTTCCTGATCTTGTTCTGATATGGTATGGTTTATTTTCATAACGTGTATATGACTGATTTAAAACTGTAAAGTTTAATTTTCGAAAACAGAAAGTTCTATTTTCTTTACAGCAAAATGATAGGAAGCTTTTAATGCACCAACTGATGTGCCGAGTATTTCCGACATCTGGTCGTAGCTCAAATCGTCATAATACCTCATATTGAAAACGATTTGCTGCTTTTTAGGGAGCTTTAGGATGGCTTCAGTCAGGCGTCGTTGAATCTCTGTTCCGTCGAAATGATTATCGTCGTGCAGAGCCCGTATCAACATAGCTTCGGGCGATGATAAGGATAGGAAGGAATGGAGTTTTTTGCTTTTCAGGAAGCTAAGTGATTCATTAACAGCAATTCGGTAAAGCCATGTGTAGAATTTTGCATCCTCACGAAAGGAATCGAGGTTATTCCATACTTTTATAAAGATATTTTGTACCACATCATCTGCATCATCATGGATAATGACCATACGGCGAACAAAATAATAAATCTTCTCCCGGTATTTTTGCACCAGAAGATTAAACGCATAATGCTTTTTATCTGCATTACGGAATAGTTCAATTAATTCAATATCAGTGAATTCATGCATGTGTAGTACACAAAGTTTTTAGCAGCATCGAACAATTTATAAATAAAAAACCCGGTGTTGTAACTTTGCGGACAGCTTTCAGAAACTGTAAGAAACCTGTTTTTAGACTTCAGAAAAGGATCAATTCAGTTCTCTTAACTTTTGCGATTGATTACTTTTAGGACAGCTGCAATAATATGCGGAACATCGAGTCCGTATTTTACAAGTAGTTCCTCAGGTGTGGCACTTTCACCGAATTTATCGTCAACAGCAACCATTTCCATTGGTGCAGGCATATTTAGAGCTAAAAGCTGGGCTATACTGTCGCCCAGTCCTCCGTTCATAAGGTGTTCCTCGGCAGTTACAACACAACCGGTTTTTCTAACAGAATGTAAGACTGCCTCTCTATCCAAAGGTTTAATGGTATGGATATTAATAATTTCTGCTTCTATTCCATTTTCTTTTAGTGCAATGCCAGCCTGAAGCGCGTGCCAAACCATATGTCCTGTTGCTATGATAGTTACATCTTTGCCTGGGGTAAGAAGGATTGCTTTTCCGATTTCGAAAGGTTGATCAACCGGCATGAAATTGGCAACTTTAGGTCTTCCGAAACGCAGGTAAACCGGACCAACATAGTCAGCAATGGCAAGAGTTGCAGCATAGGTCTGATTATAATCGCATGGATTTATAACTGTCAAATTAGGCAGCATTTTCATCAGCCCGATGTCTTCCATAGTCTGGTGAGTTGCACCATCTTCACCCAAAGTAATCCCGGCATGAGAAGCGCAAATCTTGACATTTGTGTTTGAATAAGCTACTGATTGACGAATCTGATCGTAAACTCTTGAAGTACTGAAGTTTGCGAATGTTCCGGTAAATGGAATTTTGCCTCCGATAGCTAGTCCGGCTGCAACTCCTATCATATTAGCTTCAGCAATACCTGCCTGAAAAAATCGCTCTGGAAATTCTTTTGCAAAAGCATCCATTTTTAGTGATCCCATAAGGTCAGCACATAGTGCTACAATATTAGTGTTGGTGCGGCCAAGTTGAAGTAAAGCTGCTCCGAATCCTGAGCGGGTATCTTTGTTATCAGTGGAAATATACGTTGTCATAAGTGGTGCTTTTGCAGTGAATTTCTGATTTTCGTTCATACTATTTATTGTTTGTACATCTGTATATCGGTAGTTTTGCCCGATTCAATTATAAAACTTTGCTCAACAGTATATAATGTTGCGCGCGAATTTTTTGGTCTGAATATTATACGATAACTGCCGGGTTGCAGATAAAGTGTTTCGAGTGTGAGATTATCGTTCAGTTCGTATATGCGGGTAAGTTTATTTTTGTCGCTGAGCAGCAGAGTTCCGTAACCTATAAATGTTTTTCTGATAACAGCTATGCCCGGTTCCGGAATTTCTATGGTTGTAGTGTGACTTTGGCTTATATCAATGTTATTCAGCGAAATACGCGGAAGTGAAAGCACTTCGAGATCGTATTTCCCGGTTATGTATTTTTCGGTTTCGCCAAAATTCTGAACATTCAATGTTTGATTGTTTCCGTTCCTGCGGATGATGCATTGTAAGCCTTTTGACGCATTGCTGCTGCCTGCCATTTTCAGTTGAAGGTAACCCTGTGGCGCATTGGTTGCTACCACTGTGTGTTTACCGGGTACTATCCGCAAAGTGTCGATAGCTACTTCCGGAATAGTGTGGATGTCAACACGATAGGTAATTAGTGGATCAACAACCAGTGTGTCAGGGAGTCCGCGGTTGTTCATCGTGTGAATATAATTGTACATTACTTTACCCGACGAAATATCAGTGAAAGTCATCCCTGCATCCGTTTCTGTTGGTCTTCCAGCTTCATCAAGCAAGTTCACCTGCATGGTGGTTGAATTGAGCGCCTGCGAAATCACAATGTTTAAAGCTTTCCGGAAATCCTTTTCATTGGTGGCGTCAAAATAGGTTCCTACACAATTGAAAGCCAGGTTGAAATCCTGCCCGATTCCAATAATAAATGGTTTCAGTATGATGCCGTTCTTTTGCAACATGCGGGAAACTGCGCACGGATCACCGCTGCATTCCTCCATACCATCAGTGATAAGGACAACAATATTCCGACAGTTAGTGCATGGAGGGAAATCTTTTGCTGACTGTTCGAGTGAAAAGGCGAGGGGAGTGGTTCCCCGCGGAGTTATAGTGCGAAGCCGGGTTTTTATTTTGTATGCATTTCCCGGAGCAAAAGGAACTTCGAGTTTCGTGTCGCTGCATACCTGAGGAGGATATTGGTGCTGATGCCCATATACGCGTAATGCAAATTCAGTGTTCTTCAAACCACTGATGCTGTCCATCATTTCGGACATGATCCGTTTTGCAATATTAAATTTGGTATCACTCTGCCAGCGGCCAAGCATACTCTGCGATGCATCGAAAATGAAAAGTATTCGTGTAAGAGGAACTGGTTTCTTAACTTCAGGCGGCTGATTCTGGGCATTAACAACTCCTGCAAGTAAAAGTATGCAGATTGTTGTTAAGATTTTATTTTTCGTGCCTGATGTTTTCAAAGGGGGATTTAGGGTTTAGGGATGAGGAATTTTGGCTTTTAATTTGGAATTTGAGACTTGGGCCTTTTTACTACCCTTCTGCCTTCAGTTGATTCATCCTCCAAAACTCTAACCCCTGATTTATAACGTTGTTTTCACCGGTTTATGATACACTTTTAATAATCTCCTATAGTTTCTTCCAGTTGCGATAGAGCAGATTCCAGGTCTTTATCACTTGGAGGTGATCCGTGCCATTGATGTTTATCTACCATAAAATCTACGCCCTGGCCCATATGCGTGTGCATCAGTATAACAATAGGTCTTCCTTGTCCGGTTAGCGATTTGGCTTCAGCCATTGTCGAAAGAATGTTGTCAAAATTATGCCCGTCCATTTCCAGTACTATCCAGCCGAAAGCTTCCCATTTAGCTCTGAGGTTACCTAAAGTCATAACAACATCAACCGGGCCGTCAATCTGTTTCCCGTTATAATCGATTGTTGAAATAATATTATCAACTTTTCGGGCATTGGCAAACATAGCTGCTTCCCATATCTGACCTTCCTGCATTTCGCCGTCGCCATGCAGCGAATACACGAGGTTTTTATCGTTGTTCAGGCGTTTGGCAAGAGCGGCGCCAAGTGCAACTGATAGTCCCTGCCCGAGTGAGCCCGAAGCAACCCTTACTCCTGGTATATGTTCAGCCGGAGTAGGATGACCCTGCAGACGTGAGTTGAGTTTTCGGAAAGTTGCCAGTTCGCTTACCGGGAAATAGCCGGTTCGTGCAAGCACGCTATACCATACTGCCGAAATATGGCCGTTCGAAAGGAAAAACATGTCCTGACCATGACCATCCATCGTGAATTTTTTTGGGTCGTGGTGTAATATTGAAGTGTAAAGTGCAGTCATAAATTCAGTACATCCAAGCGATCCTCCCGGATGTCCCGACTGCACTGCATGTACCATTCTTACTATGTCGCGGCGCACTTGCGTGGCCAAAATCTGCATATCAGTTTTTGTTGTCATCGGTTGTTTATAAATAATCAGCTAAATTATGTCATTAGTGTTCTCGCAGGCAATATTGTTAATAATTTTGGAAAATAATTCACTTGCTTACTCAATCGAAAATCTGAATGTACTAAACTAAATACTGTTACCGTTATACTTTTATCCCGGATTCAGCATTTGAAAAATCCAAACTGATACAGTAAATCTCATAAATGTTCTATCAAACCTGATGATTTGCTGTTTAGGGGGTTAATCCAATTAGATTATTTATCACCTCCTGATGATTAATTTGGATTTAAGTGCTTCAAGATTTTCCTGTAACATTATTTAAAGTTTTGGGAATGGCTTTACCTCAATTGATGAAATTTAATACTGATTAATGATTTCCATAAAAATAATTCTTTCCCGTCTCCGGTTTTTTCTGTTCACCTGCTGTTTGTTGGTCAATACTGCTGCAACAGCGCAGTTTACAGGATTATCAGTACAAACTGAAAAACAATGGGTCGATTCAGTTTACAATGCCCTCACCCCGCAACAACGTATTGGGCAGTTATTTATACTTCGTGCCAATTCGGATATTGATTCGGCTGAAATCCGCAACCTATCGCGTTTAATAAAAGATTACAATATTGGTGGTTTATGCTTTTTTAAAGGTGGTCCTGTGAGGCAGGCTATTCTTACCAATTACTACCAACAATTGGCGCTAACGCCGTTGCTCATTTCGATGGATGCTGAATGGGGATTGGGAATGCGGCTCGACAGTACCATTTCGTTTCCCAGGCAAATGACCATGGGGGCCATTGCAAATGAGAAATTGATATCTGTTTATGGGCATACAATTGCATCACAATTGAAGAGGATGGGAGTACATGTAAGTTTTTCGCCGGTAGCTGATATTAACAGTAATCCTGCTAATCCGGTTATTAATATCCGTTCGTTCGGTGAGCATAAGGAAGATGTGGCCAGAAAATCCATTCTTTATATGAAAGCACTGCAGGAAGGTGGAATTATAACGGTTGCAAAACATTTTCCCGGACACGGAGATACTGATACCGATTCGCATTTCTCATTACCTTTTATTGGCCATTCAGCGGCTGTTATTGATTCGCTCGATCTTTTTCCCTTTAAAGAGCTGATAAATGCAGGTATTGATGGTATGATGCTGGCACATTTGTATATACCTGCTTTCGACACTACCAGGAATTTGCCTTCGAGTCTGTCTCCTCTGGTTATCGATTCGTTGTTACGCAAAAAACTTGGCTTTAATGGATTAGTTTTCACTGATGCACTTGATATGAAAGGAGTGTCAGGTTACGATGCTCCGGGTTTTGTCGAATTACGGGCTCTGAAAGCTGGTGCTGATGTTCTTCTTCTGTCAGTTTCTGTCGATAAAGCTGTTGCTGCCATTCAACAGGCGATTGACAGCGGATGGTATTCGCAGCATGAACTTGAGGTTCACTGCCGGAAAGTACTTGCATATAAGTATCGCGCCGGACTGAATAAACTGAAAAACATAGAGATAAAGACACTTTACGATGATCTTCATACTCCTTACAACGAAAATTTAAACCTTGAGTTGTACAGGAATTCAGTTACAGTTCTAAAAAACGAAAACAACATTATTCCGGTTGTAATTCAGGATACAACCCGGATTGCCAGTCTTATGATTGGATACGACGATATTCGGATGTACCAGCAACGGATTGACGATTATGCCTGGGTAAGTCATTTTACTTTACCCCGGAATGCGGATAAAAAAGAAATAGAAAAAATATACAAATCACTTTCGGCATATGATTTGGTTATTATCGGGATAAATAACACTATTCCGGCTCCAGCACGCAATTTTGGAATTTCGGAAACAACAGTTAAACTGGTCGATTCGCTGCTGGTATCAAAAAACTGCATTCTCAATTTGTTTACCATTCCGTATAGCGTTAAACTTTTCAAAAATGCAGATCAGGCTAAAGGTTTGCTAGTCGCTTATCAGGATAATGCTGATGCGTATGACGCGGTTGTACAAATTTTATTTGGTGCTTTCGGAGCTTCCGGTCAACTACCTGTTTCGGCGAATAGAAGTTTCCCGACGCATTCGGGGCTTATTACATCAGTCAATGCAAGTTTGCGGTACAATCCATTTGAATATAATGCAATCAGTGATGAAGACCTTTTAAAAGTGGATTCAATTATTCAGTCGGGGTTGGATAAAAAAGCGTATCCCGGATGCCAGGTGCTGATTGCAAAAGATGGAAATGTTATTTACAGGAAAGCTTTTGGAAACAGTGATTTCGTTAAAAAACAGCCTGTGAGGAATGATGATTTGTACGATTTGGCAAGTATAACTAAAGTAGCTGCATCAACCCTGGCAATAATGAAACTTTATGATAGGGGTATAGTAAATCTGGATGAACCTTTGTCGTTAACTCTAAAATACCTCCAAAATACGAATAAGAATAAAATTACCATACGCGAAATAATGACGCATCAGGCCGGACTTGTTGCCTGGATACCTTTTTATCAGAAAACGCTTGTAAACCGTAAACCTGATACCACTATTTATGCCACTAAATACTCTGTAAATTTCCCGTTGAGAGTTGCTGAAGGTATGTACATAAGAAAAGATTACAAACAGGTAATTCTGGATTCGATAATTAAATCACCTGTTTCGGATAAAAAGGAATACCGGTACAGCGACCTTGGATTTATCCTTTTGCAGCAATATGTGGAGCAAGTGACGGGTCAGAGCCTGGATGCTTTTGTCGAAAAACAGTTTTATAAGCCACTTGGATTGCATACATTAATGTATCAGCCACGCAACCGTTTCTCCCTTTTACGAATAATGCCAACCGAAAATGATACAGTTTTCAGACGGCAACTGGTTCAAAGTGACGTACATGATCAGGCTGCGGCTATGTTGGGTGGTGTTGCCGGTCATGCCGGATTGTTTGGTACTTCCAATGATATGGCTGTACTTTTACAAATGTTGGTTCAGGATGGTTATTATGGAGGAAAGCAGTATTTGAAACCTGAAACTGTATCATTGTTTACCAAACGGCAGTTTAAAGGCAACCGCAGAGGACTTGGTTTCGATAAACCACAACTTATTCCAGCAGAAGCTGGCCCCGCCTGTGAGGAAGCTTCTGCAAACAGTTTCGGACATACAGGTTTTACAGGAACATACATTTGGGCCGATCCTGACAATGATCTTATTATTGTTTTTCTTTCAAACCGTGTAAATCCGGATGCAGAACCTAATAAGCTGGTCCAGCTTGGCATACGAACCGAAATACAGAAAACGCTATATACGTCACTAATTAAAAACCAGAAACCAGGGCAATATAAGCTACGAAAACCGGTTAATACTACAACGGAGTAGTACATGAATTCACAATTCGAAAAGCGAAAACGTTGCTATATGATCTGCTTAAATAATCGGCACTATTGCATTGACCTGCACTGATCGCCATTTCCGCCCATTACAATTTTGAATACGAAATCATTACCAAACTTCAAACTGATTAGTAATCTGAATTTTTTAAGTATAAAATCAATAAATAATTAAAAACATGTCAAAAGTAACTTTAAAAGGTAATCCGGTAACCACAATTGGCGATTTGCCATTAATAGGATCGAAAGCTCCTGATTTTTCACTGGTTGGAACAAATTTAGCCGATGTAAAAAACACTGATTTCGGAGGTAAACGCGTGATATTAAACATTTTTCCCAGCCTCGATACTGCAACCTGCGCTGCTTCGGTAAGGCGCTTTAATGTAGAAGCCTCAAAATTGCAGGATGCCACAGTGGTTTGTGTTTCGAAAGATCTGCCGTTTGCCCATGGCCGTTTCTGCACAGCCGAGGGAATCGAAAATGTAATTTCAGCCTCAGAATTCCGTAGCAATGCATTCGGGAAAAACTATGGCGTTATGATTACTGATGGACCGTTACAGGGCTTAATGGCACGTGCTGTAGTGGTTCTGGACAAAGAAGGCACAGTATTATATTCGCAATTGGTTCCTGAAATTACAGAAGAGCCTGATTATGAATCAGCACTGAATTCGCTGAAATAATCATAGCCTTTATTTTGCCAACCCAAAAATAATAGTACCTTTGCGCCACAATTAAGCAACTGCGGATGTGGCGTAATTGGTAGCCGCGCCAGACTTAGGATCTGGTGTCGTGAGACGTGGGGGTTCGAGTCCCTTCATCCGCACAATATTAGCCAGGACTGTATTCATACAGCCCTGGTTTTGGTTTTAATGGAAAATTGGTACCGGTTAAATTTCATTTTAAAAGTATAAATTATAAACAACACATCTGAAAATGAGTAACAACAAACCTGAAATTACACTTTTTGAACATCTCGATTATTCAGGTAAAAACCTGACTAAAAAGGAATTTGAGAATTGTACATTTTCGCACTGCAATTTTTCTGATTCCGATTTGGCAAATACATCTTTCAGCGATTGCGAGTTCGGAAACTGTAATTTCAGCAACGCGAAAACAAGGAATACCTCGCTCAAGAATGTGAAATTCGGGAATTGTAAGTTATTGGGTATCAGTATTAATGAATGTAATACGTTTCTTTTAAGTCTTGATTTTGTAAATTGTCAATTGAATCTTTCATCGTTCTATAAATTGAAATTGAAGAATACCCGTTTTATAAATTGTATATTGCATGAAGTTGATTTTACGGAGGCGGATCTTACGGCAGCTAAATTCGAAAATTGTGATCTGCAGCGAACTATATTTGCGAATACGATACTCGAAAAATCTGATTTCCGCACAGCTTTCAATTACTCTATTGATCCCGAAATAAACAGAATTAAAAAAGCAAAATTTTCGTTGCCTGGTGTACTTGGTTTGCTGGCAAAATATGCCATCGAAATCGACTAATATTCTCAGCTACTGTCTTTGTGCCTCTGGATTTCGGTCATGTGATTAAAACCACCCGGCACTACAAATGGAAACCACAGCGAAATTTCCTTTAAACGGATGTACTTTCATAGCAATGATCTTTTTAAACCAGCGAAAATTACGTTTGAAGGAGTGGCAAGAGGAAATCTGATAATAGATTCGTTAAAGCCTTCTCAAATGAAAACATTATTTCCATAATTGATAGTTTAAATCATTAAAAATACTACCTTTGCAAACTTATTCGTCATACATTTGGGGTGACAATAAGTATCAGATAATCAAATAAATACAGTATATCAAACTCATCTTTTTTTAATACCATGGAAATTACCAGGGAGAATACAGGCGAATTGACCGCTACCATCAAAATGGTGATCAGCCCAGCTGACCACAAGGACAGTGTAACAAAAATTTTGAAAGACTATCAGCGCAAGGCTAATGTTCCCGGTTTTCGACCAGGTCATGTCCCTTTCGGTATGATGAAAAAACTTTACGGACAGGCTGTATTTGCTGAGGAAGTGAATAAACTCGTTTCTGATAATCTTAATACATATATTGCTGACGAAAAGCTTGAAATTCTAGGTCAGCCACTGCCCAATATTGATCTTACCCAACAATTCGATCAGGACGAAGAAAAGGACATTGAATTTTTCTTTGATCTTGGAATTGCACCTGCTTTTGATGTTGTTCTCGACGAAAACTTAGCTATCGATTATCATGTGATTAAAGTTGATGATACCATGATCGACAAATATGTTGACGATACGCGTCAGCGTTTTGGAACAATTAACAATCTGGAAGTGGCAGGTGAAAAAGATATACTTAATGGCAATTTCAAACAGCTTGATACCGAAGGTAATGTTCTCGAAGATGGCATTTCACATAGTTCACGTTTATCAATTGATACCATTGCTGATGAAGAACTGAAAGCTAAACTCAGAGGTTCAAAAGTAACGGATACAATCGTTTTTAATCCAGGAAAAGCTACACGTACTTCTGTTGAAGTTGCTGCATTGCTTGGTATTGATAAGGCTGAAGCTGAAGGACTTGATTCCGATTTTAGTTTCGAAATTACCGAAATTACCACCGCAGCTCCGGCTGAGATGAATGCAGAATTTTTCGAACAAGTATTTCCTGAATCAGGAATAACCACTGAAGAAGATTTCCGCAGAAAAATCCAGGATGAGTCAGAGAAAGCATTTGTAGCTGACAGTGATCATCTTTTTGCTCATCACACGCAGGAAAAACTGGTCGAAACGGTAAACATTCCGCTCCCTGATTCGTTTATGAAACGTTGGCTTGTCGAAAGTAACGAAGGAAAACTTTCGCAGGAAGAAATTGACCTCAATTACGATAAATATGCTGAAGGCATGAAATGGCAGTTAATTGAGAACAGGATTATCAAAGATGCTGAAATTGAAGTAGCAGATCAGGAAATTAAAGACTACGTGAAGGATTATTATCTTCAGGGCTGGCGTACAATGCAGCTTAACGAGGATCTGATGAACAGGCTCGAAACTATTGCCGATTCATTTCTGAAAGATAAACCAACCGAAACACGTCGTATTGTAGATTCGCTTTATAGTCAGCGTGTTACGGCTTATATTAAGTCAAAAGTTAAACTTGTTGAAAAGGAAATTACCTACGACGAATTTGTAAAAATTGATGCTGAAAAACATTAAAATATGAATATGCACAACGAATTTCGCAAATATGCCGTTCATCACCGCGGTATAAGCAGTAATACTCTCAACAGATATGCTACCATATCGCAGGGTTATATTTCACCAACCATTATCGAAGAGCGCCAGCTGAATATTGCTACCATGGATGTTTTTTCGCGTTTGATGATGGATCGCATCATTTTCCTGGGTGTTCCTATTGACGATTACGTGGCAAATATCATTCAGGCTCAGTTGCTTTTCCTCGAATCAGTTGATTCGAAACGCGATATCCAGATTTATCTGAATACTCCGGGCGGATCAGTGTATGCTGGTTTAGGTATATACGATACCATGCAATACATTGCTCCTGATGTAGCAACAATCTGCACCGGAATGGCCGCTTCAATGGGCGCTGTTTTACTTTGTGCCGGCCAGAAAGGCAAACGCACTGCTTTAAAACACTCCCGCATACTTATCCATCAGCCGATGGGCGGTGCCGAAGGACAAGCTTCGGATATTGAAATAACCACACGTGAAATACTGAAACTGAAAAAAGAGTTATACGAAATCATCGCTTCACATAGCGGACAGACTTTTAAGAAAATTGAAAAGGATTCGGATCGTGATTACTGGATGACAGCCGAAGAAGCAAAATCATACGGTATGATTGATGAACTGTTGTTCAGAGAGCCTAAATAGCATTCGTACAAAATCGATTTTCCGGCGGGGGTAAAATATTTTTTCACTCCCGCCGGAAATTTTTATAACTTTACATCTCAAAGGCTATTAATAGTATGATAGTCTCAAAAGCTTAGAAACATTATGCTTATGCATTAGTTTCACAGTAGTTTTTAACACCATGATTATGACAAAAAAAGAAGAGCGTTGCTCCTTTTGCGGACGCCCAAAGCGCGAAACCAATATACTTATTGCTGGCCTCGAAGCACATATTTGCGATTATTGCATTGATCAGGCGAAGGATATTATGCGTGAGGAAATCAAGCATACCAAACAATCGGATCATAAAGCACTTGAAACGCCTAAACCGCAGGAGATTAAAACATATTTGGATAAGTTTGTAATCGGACAGGATGACTCAAAACGGGTTCTGGCTGTTGCCGTTTACAATCATTATAAGCGTATTAATCAACCTCCATCCAAGAGCAAAGATGATGTGGAGATTGAGAAATCGAATATTATCCTTGTTGGAGAAACCGGTACCGGAAAAACGCTGCTTGCACGCACTATTGCCAAACTTCTTCAGGTTCCGTTCTGTATTGCCGATGCAACTGTGCTTACCGAAGCAGGATACGTTGGCGAGGATGTCGAAAGCATTCTGAGCCGTCTTTTGCAGGCTGCAGATTATAATGTGGCTGCTGCTGAAAAAGGTATAGTTTTTATTGACGAAATAGATAAAATTGCCCGCAAAAGTGATAATCCATCCATTACCCGCGATGTTTCAGGCGAAGGCGTTCAACAGGCTTTACTGAAATTGCTCGAAGGTGCTGATGTAAATGTTCCGCCTCAAGGTGGGCGCAAGCATCCTGAGCAAAAGATGATACTGGTGAATACACGTAATATCCTTTTTGTATCGGGAGGTGCTTTCGATGGTATTGATAAAAAAATTGCATCGCGTATGCAAACTAGTGTTATTGGTTACTCTACCGACCGGGATAAGGATGTGATCGACAGAAATAACCTTTTGCAATATGTTGCTCCGCAGGACTTGAAAAGTTTCGGCCTTATACCCGAACTTGTCGGCCGTTTTCCGGTGGTAACTTACCTCAACCCATTGAGCCGCGAAGTACTTATCCGGATTCTTACCGAGCCGCAGAATGCACTTATCAAGCAGTTTACCAAGCTTTTCGATATGGATAATGTTAAGCTTATGTTTACTGATGATGTATATGAGTTTATCGTTGATAAAGCCATCGAATTCCGTACCGGTGCCCGTGGATTGCGTTCAATTCTTGAAGCTATTCTTACTGATGCCATGTTCGAAATTCCATCGCAGGGAAAACACACCGAATTGCTTATCAATCGTGAATATGCCGCTGAGAAACTTGGAAAAACCAATATTGCAAGGCTTAAAGTAGCTTAAATTTTTAGTGTTTGAATGTGGATTTGAGAAATAAATGACCGGCGTCTTTTCGATCATTCTTTCTTTAATCCACATTTTCATTTCGGAACACCTTACAATTTAACCCCCGTAACATAAGCTCTGTTGCACTCTTTCATCCTGAAAATAGCGTTTCCAACCTTTTTAATTTGTTAAATTTTTAATCTTAGCCAATAAAATTGCCTATCAGGTTGTTATTACTATGGCATAATTATTGAATCGTTTCAATAAAAAAAACTGTACCATGAAATTCGTTTTGGTTGGTTTGTTAGCTTTAACCCCCTTTCTTTTAGCAGCGCAGGGAATTATAAACCCGCACACTGACGAAGGTTACCACTGCTCTGCTATTGTTGTGGACGGTGATACTATTCCTGTAATTTACTACGACGAAATATACATATGGGGCAACAAATCATTCCGTAATTCAGCCGAATCGCGACAATGGGAACGCCTTGTGAGGAATGTAAAAAAAGCCTATCCATATGCCAAAGTGGCTGGTATAAAGTTTAATGAGTATAACCAGAAAATGGCAAATATTACGAACGAGAAAGTGAAGAAAGATATGATGAAACAAGCTGAGAATGAACTCGAAGCTCAGTTTGGAAATGAGTTAAAAGATTTGACTATTTCGCAGGGAAAGATATTATTAAAACTTATTGACAGACAAACCAGCAATTGTTCATTTGACATTGTTAAGGAATTCAGGGGGCGTTTCCGTGCATTCTTTTATCAGTCGTTTGCCAGGATTTTCGGGTATAACCTTAAAGTGAAATACGATCCGCTTGGCGCAGATGCTGATATCGAACGGATTGTGCTTATGATTGAGAACGGGGTAATATAATTTATCATTAAAATTGATTACTTCTTCCTGATCTTCAGGATATTAATCCAATTAGAATCTTTACAACCATCTGTTTTTGAATCCCAGTTTAATTCAATTGTCAAAGGCAATAGATTATCATCGAACGTAAAACCGGTGGGAAGTTCTGACTTTTCAAAGCGGTATTGAGTGCCTGTAATATCAATAAAATATCCCCCGCAACATGCACATAATGACATATCTGCCCCTATAATAATTCCGGTGCTTTCGTATTTCTCTTTTTCGCAACTTAAAATCAGTAGTAGCGAAATCAATAGTAAAAAGAATTTTGCTTTCATACTACTCTATGATCTTTAAATTGATTATTATATCTCAGCAATCTCTCCAATTACCCCTGTATACTTTTTCTCTCAACTCCTCAACCTTAAATCCTACCTCCTTTTCTTACTGTCCGCTCCCTTTCATAACAGTCAACAATGTGTAAGCCATAATTTTAATATCCATTGCCAGCGACATATTTTCCAGGTAAAGAATATCGAATTTCAGGCGTTCTATCATCTGATCCACATTTTCGGCATAACCATATTTAACTTGTCCCCATGATGTTATTCCTGGTTTTACTTTCAGCAGCAGCCTGTAATGTGGAGCACGTTGTGTGATCTGATCAATAAAGAACTGCCTTTCTGGTCGTGGCCCTACAAGTGACATATCCCCTTTGAGCACCGACAAAAACTGTGGAATTTCATCAAGGCGTGTTTTACGCATAAACCTTCCAAAAGATGTAACACGGTTGTCATTTTTCGACGAAAGCATAGGCGTTCCGTTTTCAGCTCCTATGATCATCGACCGAAATTTAGGAATCATAAAAGTGCGCCCGCTAATACCAATTCGTTCCTGTGTATAAAATACAGGTCCTTTCGACGACAGTTTTACGCCAATACTACAAAACAGATAAATGGGCGATAATATTAGTATAGCTATCGCTGATAAAGTTATATCCATTACCCTTTTCAGATTAAGCTGCCATGGAGGCATAAAGTCGAAGGAAACCTGTATGAGCGGAGTTTGATAAATGGATGTGGTTTTAACAGTACCTAATAAGAAGTCTTGCATATCCGGTATCACTTTAATGAGTACATCAGTGTCTTCAATTTCAGAAATGATTTGTTCAATTGTATTATGTTCGGAGCGTTCGGTAGCAATAATCACCTCTTCAATGTTCATATCGCTGATAAGGTGACGAAGGTTTGAGAAATGTCCCAGATTAGGGATATGCTTTTCCAGTTTATAGCTGGGATATTTTACAGCATGTACAAAACCAACGAATTTATTAAAAGCGGCTTTAGGCTGACTTTCAATTTCGTTATAAATAGAAATCGCATTGCCATTGCTTCCCACTATAATGGTATTGAAGCCTATTATACGATGTTTGAGTTTGTATAGATTGCTGGAAGTGAGTATGAGCCTGAATGTAACTGTTAACAGAAAATGCAGTAAAAACAGATTGGCAAAAAGTTTGTAGTAATTTTTATAGGTCTGTATAACATCATCAAGTATCAGGGCGAAAAATATGATTATGACTCCTATAAGTGTAATAAGGAGTGTCTGGCCCAATTCACTCATACGTGCTTTACGGTAAATGTTGTGGTAAGATCCTGATAATGCGTATAGTAAGAACCAAAAAAATGGGATTGCAATAATTCCGAAATAAAATTTATTGTCGTTGATTACAATCTGCATGGTATCGTTCATTGCCTGAGTTTCAGCTGATTTGCGCAGGAAGAAAAAGATGCTCCATGCAATAGCAGCCGAAAGCAGGTCAGCAATTACGAATTTAGCAGTTTGTACTTTTTTATTCATAATAACAAAGGTATTCGTCAGAAATGCAGTAGCTTAATATTATCTAAAATTATTTCAGCTTTAGGATCGGTAGTTTTTTTCATTGCAGTAAAAAATACTTTGAAATTGCTGACATTGTTATTCGAGGCAAGTGTAGGTGTGAGATTGATATAAATTTTATTCCAGTTACTGCTTGAATTAACTACTAAAACTGATTTCGGCGACGAAAGATTTCCGTTTAACAACAAACCAACCGTAAATGCATTGTTGCATTTGTAATTCAACTCCAGAAATACAGAAGTTCCATCAGTTGGAAGCTTAAACGAATCGTGGCTTACGCATTCGAAAATCAATGAATCAGAGTCGATTACAACTTTTCCGGCATATTTATTGCCTTCGCCGGGAAATGCTGCACCAAGTTCGGGCAAATATGTCCTTACAAGGTTTGCTTCGCTGCGTGCCGTTGAATCGATTGAAAGATTACCGAATTCAAATTGTTCCTGCCATGCAAATTTCGCAGTGCTGGCATATGAGAATTTCATTTGACCGAGGTCGGTTACTTTTTCGCGTTCCAGTTCTACGGTTTTATTAATCTGTGCATAGAAAGGATAAGGAACCCTTGTTTCGTTTATACCGTTCAGTTTAATACCAGCGGAGATGGACAGGTTTACGGTTCCACTCTTTAAAACCGGAGCCTGTACAGGTAATTCGAAAGCTCCAATTAGTTCGTTATCAGCATAAATCCAGGCGTCGGATATTTTTTGCGAAGCAGTTCCCTGAATGGACGTAACACTTATGCTTATCGAATCAATAGAAACGTAAGCAGGAATTTCGTCGATGGAAGTTTTAGCACATCCGGCAAAAATCAGCAGGATAAGCAGTGGGAAAATTTTGTAAGTATGTCGGGCAAAGTATGTCATTAGTAAAATTGGATGTTTAATGATTTAGTATGTGATGTTAAATTTTTTTTGCTCATTCAGCAATGTGGCTTTTAGCAGTGGCATTCACTTTTTCGATGATCTGATATGCAACTTTAAGTGCCTGGTATCCATCGTTGATGGTAACATGTGGTGTTCTGTTTTCGATAATTGACCGGGCAAAACTTTCCAGTTCAGTCTGTATGGCATTGGTAGGTTTTATTTCCGGTTTTTCGAAATACACCTGCTTGGCTTCCTTCCCATTTCCTGGTTCAATTATAGGGAAAAGCGGGTTGGTAATTCCATCGGAGATATTTTTCAGCCGCACTATTTCTGTTTTTTTATTCAGGAAATCGACTGCAATGTATGCGTTGTGCTGAAAAAACCGTGCTTTTCGCATAGGGCTAAGCGATATGCGGCTGGCAGTAAGATTTGCCACGCAACCGTTATCGAACTCCAACCTTGCATTAACAATGTCGGCTGTATCTGTAACAACAGCAACACCGCTTGCGCTGATTTTCCGGATATTTGCCTGAACCGTATGCAGAACAATATCAATGTCATGTATCATCAGATCCAGTATTACAGGAACATCAGTGCCACGTGGATTGAAACTGGCAAGCCGGTGAACTTCAATAAACATTGGATTTTCAATGAACGGTAGTGCTGCCACCATGGCCGGATTAAATCGCTCAACGTGGCCAACCTGAACTTTTACATTTGCTTCGTGCGCAATCTCAATCAGTTTCAGCGCTTCGTCAGGTGTAGTAACAATTGGTTTCTCAATAAATACATGTTTAAATTGTTTTAGAGCGCGGGCAGCAGACTCAAAATGTTCGATGGTCGGTGTTACAATATCAATTACATCTGCTTCGGTAATGAGTTCATCAATAGAGGTAAACTTCCTGATTCCGAACTCTTTGGAAACCGATTGGGCATTTTTTTCATCTGTATCATAAAATCCGATAAGTGTAAACTCAGGTATTTCATTGATGCATTTGATATGTATTTTCCCAAGGTGTCCGGCTCCAATAATTCCTACTTTAATCATATGTCAATTTTAGTGCAAAAGTAGAAAAAAGCCACCCGTAATCCCGATAACTTTTAAACAGTTTATTAAGATGTGTTAAAGGGTTCGTAACTTCGGGAAAGGTTGTACAGCAATCGAAAAAATCAACTTCTTTTTTGTAAATTTTTCCCCTAATAGCATGGCTTTATTTTGATACTGAATAATTTCCAAAACTTAATACCGAGTAGTGGCTTAACATGCTTTCATTTTACTACTTTTGCCACTCGTAATACATTATTTCTTACCAAGGAAATTGGATTGCGTAGTATCATTTCCTTTTTCATAAATGCCTGATTTTATTAATAATACATATAAAAACTTTAAAATGAAAAATACCGCTTTTACACACATTCATGAAGCGCTTGGCGCTAAAATGGCACTTTTCGCCGGTTACAATATGCCCATACAATTTTCGGGTATAAACGATGAGCACGAAACTGTGCGTACCAAACTTGGAGTTTTTGATGTTTCACACATGGGCGAAATATGGGTGAAAGGGCCTAAAGCTCTTGATTTTATTCAGTTTGTTACTACCAATGATGCTTCGGTGCTCTTTGATGGTAAAGTTCAGTATTCCTGTTTCCCTAACGGCAAAGGTGGCATTGTGGATGATTTGCTGGTTTACAAGGTAGATGATCTTACCTATTTACTTGTGGTTAACGCTTCGAATATCGACAAAGACTGGGCCTGGCTTCAAAGCCAGAATAATATGGGAGCTGAACTGTACAATGCTTCGGATGAAATTGCACAGTTAGCCGTTCAGGGTCCATTGGCACTCAAAGCAATGCAGAAACTTACCGGCACTTCGGTGATTGATATGGAGTATTACACTTTTAAAAAACTTGATTTTGCAGGTGTTAAAGATGTGATTTTTGCAACAACAGGTTACACCGGATCAGGCGGTTGCGAAATTTATGTAGCTAACCAAGATGCCGTAAAAATTTACGAAGCCGTTATGGAAGCCGGTGCTGAATATGGAATAAAACCTATCGGACTTGCTGCCCGCGATACCTTACGTCTCGAAATGGGTTACTGCCTCTATGGAAATGATATTGACGACACTACTTCGCCTATCGAAGCTGGCCTTGGCTGGATTACCAAATTTACCGATACGAAGAATTTCATCAATAAAGATATTTTTCTGAAACATAAAACAGAGGGCACATCGCGCCGTTTGATTGCTTTCGAACTGATTGAAAAAGGTGTTCCACGTCATGGATATGATGTATTAGATGCCGAAGGAAATAAAATCGGGATTGTTACAAGCGGAACCATGGGGCCATCAGTAAAAAAAGGAATTGGAATGGCTTATGTTCCAAAAGCTTATGTGAAAGCCGGCAGCGAAATATATATCAGCATCCGCGATAAAGCTATCAAAGCACAAGTTGTAAAAACGCCGTTTTATAAAGGATAAATTTAAAATTATTACTATTGCGCAGCGTAACGTTAATTATAGCGTACGCTGCGCATTTTAATTCCCAGCCAGCACAATGAATAGTATCGAAGTATGTCTGTCACCGGCATTGTACAAGTATAAAGTAACTCAGGATAATTATATCGTTGCGATTGTAGATGTTTTGCGCGCAACCACTGCTTTCTGCGCTGCTTTCGATAGCGGTGTTGAAACGCTTATGCCAGTTTCGGGTCTCGAAGAATTGCTTGAGCTTAAAAATAAGGGATATCTTACTGCCGCCGAACGCGATGGTAAGAAGGTCAGTTTTGCGGATTTCGGAAACTCACCAACAGTATTTCTTCAAAACGATTTAAAAGATAAAAATCTGGCTTATTCCACTACTAATGGAACTCAGGCGATTGAAATGGCTAAAAATTCCGGGATCATTGTTACTGCTGCTTTTTCAAATCTAAATGCGGTTTGCGATTGGCTTGTAAAACAGGAAAAAAATATTGTCATCCTTTGCTCAGGATGGAAAAATACCTTTAGCCTCGAAGATACACTTTGCTCCGGAGCATTGGTTGAAGAACTGGAGCTTTCCGGCAAGTTTGAGCTTTCATGTGATGCGTCTTTTTCTGCTTTGAGTCTTTGGTTACAATCAAAACAGGATATTTGGAAGGTTGTGCAAAAGGCAAATCATTTTCAACGATTATTCAATATGGGGCTAACTGATGACCTGAAACATTGTTTTGCGCTGAATAGTTCATCTGCCGTTCCAGTGTGGGATGGGCTGACATTCAGAAATTTAGGAATAAAATAATTCTTTGATGCTCAGATTATTTTACTTTCAAGGTCTGTAAATTTCGCACAACGTTTCTTGACAGGGAACTTTAAGTTACCATCATCCAAAACTATCTCCTCCTTTTTATGTTTATCTGGTTTCTAAATAAAATGGATATTATTTTTATCAATTCCTTACAGTTTTCCTTACTTATGTACCTTTGATGTGTTGATGTAATCTAAAGACATATCTTATGAAATTACCTAAAATACTAAGTATCATTGTTATGACCCTTGCTCTTTTCTCTTGTAAATCAGGAAGCGAAAAAACGGAAAACTCCGCTAACGAAGATTTTAAATACCTGGTTGAGCAATTTGCCGACCTGAAAATTATGCGTTATCAGGTTTCTGGATTTGACTCACTTACGCTTCAGCAAAAGGAACTTTTGTATTACCTGAGCCAGGCAGCTATTTGCGGGCGCGATATTATTTTCGATCAGAATGGTAAATACAACCTGGCAATCCGCCGTACACTCGAAAATATTTACCAAACATACTCCGGTAAAAAAGAAGGTGAGGACTGGCAGGCTTTTGAAGTGTATCTGAAAAGAGTATGGTTCTCAAACGGAATTTACCATCATTATGCTTCCGAAAAATTTTTACTAGGCATAAGTATCGGATATTTCAACGAACTTGTTGCTAAAAGTGATCAAACTAAATTCCCTTTGCGTGAAGGACAAACCGTTGATCAGCTTATAGCGGAGCTTACACCTGCTATGTTTGATGCTTCTTTTTTACCTAAAAAAGTAAACCTTGATTCAGATGCTGACATAGTACTTACATCGGCTGTAAATTTTTACGAAGGTGTAAATCAAGCTGAGGTTGAAGCATTTTATAAAGAAATGAAACAGGCTGATCCTGAGCATCCTCTATCATACGGGTTAAATTCAAATCTGGTTAAAGAAAATGGTAAAGTAGTAGAGAAAACCTGGAAACTGGGTGGCGGATATTCCGGTGCTATCGAAAAAATTATTTTTTGGCTCGAAAAAGCTATTCCTGTTGCCGAAAATGAGGAGCAGAAGGCAGTTCTAGCCAAACTGGTTGAGTATTATAAAACTGGTAATCTTAAAACTTGGGACGAGTATAATGTACTGTGGGTCAGCGATCTGAAAAGTGATGTTGATGTAGTAAACGGATTTATCGAAACATACGAAGATCCGCTTGGAAGGAAGGCAACTTGGGAATCGGTGGTTAATTTCAAAGATAAGATTGCTACCAAACGAGCCGAAATTATCAGTGCCAACGCACAATGGTTTGAGGATAACTCGCCGGTCGAAAGCCGTTTTAAAAAAGAAAAAGTTAAAGGAGTTACGGCAAAAGTTATTACAGCTGCGCAACTTGGAGGTGATTGCTATCCTTCAACTCCTATTGGTATTAATTTGCCGAATGCCGATTGGATTCGTAAAGAGCATGGTTCCAAATCAGTGACCATCGAAAATATTACCTATGCTTACGATCAGGCTGCACTGGGCAATGGGATGCTCGAAGAGTTTATTCTATCTGAAGCAGAACGTGAGCTTTCGAAAAAATACGGTTCGTTGGCAAGCAATGTACATACTGATTTGCACGAATGCCTTGGCCATGGTTCCGGACAGCTATTACCAGGCACCAGCAGCGAAGCCTTACGTAATTATCAAAGTGCGCTCGAAGAATCCCGGGCCGATCTTTTCGCCCTCTATTATATTATTGATCCCAAAATGGTCGAATTACATGTTCTGCCTTCACCCGATGCTGCTATTGCTGAGTATAATGCTTATATCCGCAATGGACTTATGACGCAATTAACACGTATTGCTCCGGGTAAAAATATTGAGCAATCGCATATGCGTAACCGGCAGCTTATCGCAAGTTGGTGCATGGAAAAAGGTGCTGCCGACAAAGTTATTGAGTTTGTGAAACAGGATGGTAAAACATATGTAAAAATTAACGATTACGTCAAACTAAGGAGTTTATTTGGTACACTTTTGGCTGAAATACAGCGTATTAAATCGGAAGGAGATTTCGAAGCCGGTAAAAACCTTGTTGAAACGTATGGTGTAAAAGTGGATAAGACTTTACATGAAGAAGTTCTGGCCAGGTTTAAAAAACTAAATGTAGCTCCTTACGGCGGTTTCATGAATCCGGTTTTTACTCTTGTTGAAGAAAACGGTAAAGTAACTGATGTGAAAGTGGAGTATCCTACCGATTATGCCGGACAGATGCTGGATTATTCGAAAAATTATTCGTTTTTACCGAGTTGGTAATTAAGCGGAATGCTATAACCCACCTTATACTGAACCTAAAATCTCAGGCTGATGTGGTTTTTTTACCTTTTATAAAAGGATAAATAAAAAATATTTTGATCTAAATTTTTATGGCAATTGAGTAACCTGAGATCACTTTTTCATCAGAACGATGCTTATGCGGTATGGCATCTTGGAGCCTTCCGAAGATTTATTACCGGTCGTTTCTTTCTTACTTTCGCCATACAGATGCAGAGTGTTATCGTTGGCTGGCAGGTTTATGATCTTACCCGCGATCCATTTTCACTTGGATTGATCGGATTGTCCGAAGCAGTTCCTTTTCTTATAGTAGCTTTATTTGCAGGCCATGTTGCCGACCTGTTCAACCGAAAATCAATTGTTGCAATTACCGCAACCGTATATGTAGCCTGTGCTATTGTTTTGTTTTATTTGAGCTATGCAATGGACGACTTGTATAAAACAGCCGGTGTGCTCCCCTTATATGCAATTATTGCTGTGACTGGTTTGGCAAGGGCTTTCTTTTATCCTGCACAATCGGCATTTATGGCACAGATTGTTCCTCGTAAACTTTATGCAAATTCAGCTACATGGAATAGCACTGTATGGCACATTGCCGCAGTATCAGGACCAGCAGCTGGAGGATTGTTATATGGATTTGCCGGAATACATGCTGCTTTTTTTTGTGTCGTATTTTTTGCTGCTTTGAGTTTATTTTTCTTCTATTCATCCAAATCAATTCCTTTGCCTTTACGCATAGCGAAAGAAGGTATTTTTACAAGCCTTTCGACAGGAATAAAATTTGTATTTGGAAACCAGGTTTTGCTGGGGGCTCTAGCTCTTGATATGTTTGGCGTGCTTTTCGGGGGCGCAATTGCTTTATTGCCGGTTTTTGCTTCCGAAATATTACATACAGGTCCGCAGGGGCTTGGTTTTCTGAGGGCTGCCCCGGCATTAGGTGCCGTTGTAATGGCGTTGATACTCGCTTATCATCCTCCTGTAACGCGCTCAGGGGTAAAATTGCTTTGGGCAGTAGGAGGTTTTGGCGCATGCATAATTTTCTTCGCTTTATCGCAAAATTTCTGGCTATCACTGGTTTTGCTTGCACTCAGCGGTATGTTCGATAATGTAAGCGTTATTATAAGAGGCACCATTCTTCAAATGTACACTCCTGACGAAATGCGTGGCAGGGTTGCCTCAGTGAATAGCCTTTTTGTCGGATCATCAAACGAATTGGGCTCTTTCGAATCGGGACTTGCTGCCAAGATTATGGGGCTGGTTCCTTCTGTATTATTTGGCGGGGCGATGACATTATCGATAGTATTGGCAACTGCCGGTTTTGCTCCCAAACTGCGGAAGATGGAGATAAAGGGGATGAAGTAGGGAGAAGGGGAGATGGGGAGAAGGGGAGA
>JBBSDC010000016.1:0-42750 GCA_038249705.1 Bacteroidales bacterium
AAATTGTCACATTGCCACATTGGCCACATTATCAAATTGTCACATTGCCACATTGTCAAATTGTCAAATTATCAAATTATCACGTTGAACCCTTCCTTCTCATTGCAAACCCGTCTACCCCCTCACCTTTTCAAACGCCTGTTGCAAATCTTCTATCAGATCTTCTGCTCCTTCAATTCCGCACGAAAGCCTTATCAATGAATCGTTTATACCTGATGCCAGTCTTGTTTCGCGGGGTACGGATTTGTGTGTCATTTGTGATGGATGGCAAAGCAGACTTTTTACGCCACCAAGGCTTTCGGCCAATTTGAAATATTTTGTAGAAGTAACGAAAGCGATTGCTGCTTCTTCGGTATCATTTTTAAGAGAGAAAGAAATCATACCGCCAAACAAGCCATTTTGCTGCACTTTGGCAATTTCATGGTTTTTATGCGACGGCAGCCCGGGATAGTTAACATGATCAACATCTGAATGCGAATTAAGGAAGGCAGCTACTTTTACAGCATTTTCGCACTGGCGCTCTACGCGAAGAGCAACCGTTTCAATGCCACGGATTACAAGCCAGCAATCCTGAGGCCCGAGCACCCCGCCTGATGAATTCTGGATAAATTTAAGCTCCTCAGCCAGATTTTCATCTTTTACAACTACCAGTCCGGCAAGCAGATCTGAGTGACCACCCAGGTATTTCGTACCGCTGTGCATAACATAATCTGCACCCAATTCAAGCGGATTCTGGGCAACCGGAGTTGCGAACGTATTGTCGATCACCACCAAAGCTCCTGCTTTATGAGCTAGTTCAGCAATAGTTTTAATATCCGAAATTTTCAGTGTTGGATTAGTTGGGGATTCGAGCCATACCAGTTTGGTATTTTTATTCAAATAGGCTGAAACATTCGAAGCATCCGTAGTATCGACATAATGAATTTTGATACCGAATTTCTGATACACATGGGTAAAAAGCCGGTAAGCGCCACCGTAAATATCATCAACTGCAACAATTTCGTCGCCGGATTTCAAGGTTTTTAGTATTGCATCAATTGCAGCCAGTCCGGTTGCAAAAGCGAAACCAGCAACGCCACCTTCGAGCTGGGCCACTATTTTTTCGAGAGCAGCACGGGTTGGGTTATTGGTTCGGGCATAGTCATACCCCTTGTTTACGCCAGGAGCTTCCTGAACATAAGTTGCTGTTTGATAAATAGGTACTGAGATTGAACCGGTAAGTTCATCAACGGGGATTGAATGAATGATCTGGGTGATTTTGTTCATAGTAAGTGATTTTTATGGATTTACAAAAAAATATCACTTACCTGAAAGGGCTACCGGAAAGAGCATAAAAAAAGCTCTCCCGATAAGTCAGAAGAGCTTTGAAGATATAGCGGTTACGATATCGCAAAACTGATTCCAATCTTATCTTTCCGCCATAAGCGGTTGGATGTGGCACCTTGTCCGGAATATACTCGGACAGGTTGTCAAGGCTTCAAAGGTCCATTTCCCTCAGCCTTTCTTGATAAGTGATGGTAGTAAAAGAACTGCTGCAAAAATAGTAAGTTTTTGAATACTACGGTGAATATGAGAAAAAAATATTTATTTCCTTGTCTGCGGATTGTTTATCGGGACTTTTGTAAGGACCGGAAGACGGAAGACCGAAAACCAAAGTTGCCATTTAATACTATTTATTCCCTCTTTATGATGATTTGTATATGTTGATTTTCTCAGTGTGTCCTGATACAACTTTTCTCTATTGCAATCCGAATTATTATCAGGGATTTCTGTCTCCCGACTTCGGACTTTGGACTTGCTGCCCTTTTCTGACCCATCCGCCGTCGAACTTATAAACAGCTTTTTTGTTTTATTGAAACGAAAATCATTACCCATGCAACGACTTACATTAATCATTTTTGCCATCCTGCTTGTTACCGGATGCAAAAGCAACACAATTAAAAACGATACTCAGATGGATATGCCCGCAAACGGAATTAAAACAGATACAGCTACTTTCGCTTCAGGCTGTTTCTGGTGTGTAGAAGCTGTTTTTCAGGAACTTAAAGGTGTCCTTTCAGTAACATCGGGATATACCGGTGGAAAAATTAAAAATCCAAGCTATCGTGAAGTTACTTCAGGACTCACCGGCCATGCCGAAGCTTGTATGATTATTTTTGATCCTGCTATAATTTCTTACGACGAATTGCTCGAAGCTTTCTGGGCCGCCCACGACCCAACAACTTTAAACAGGCAAGGTGCTGACCAGGGAACACAATACCGCTCAGCTATTTTTTATCATAACGATAAGCAAAAAGAGCTTGCTGACGCGTATAAAGCCAAACTGAATTCCGAAAAAGTATTTGACAAACCTATTGTAACTGAAATAAATCCGTCAGCACCTTTTTATATTGCAGAGGATTATCATCAGAATTATTTTAACCAGAATGGCGACGCACCTTATTGTACGTATGTAATTGTACCGAAGTTGGAGAAATTCAGGAAAGTGTTTAAGGATAAGTTGAAATAGATTGTCTCTCATCTCAATATTTTAAACCCTCTCTTCTAAAGCGACTTACTTTTAAAATTCATTAAACATGAAGAATCTTTACCTTATAATAATATTTATCGGTTTAGCACTTTTGGCAAACGCACAGTCGCCTGCTTTTGCATGGGTAAAAAATGTAGGAGGAACCTCGTTTACAAGAGGTAATGCTGTGGCAACAGACGTTTCAGGTAATGTTTATACCGCAGGTATTTTCTCGGGCACAACAGATTTTGATCCGGGTGCAGGCACTTTAAACCTCACTGCCCTGGGAGATCAGGATGGCTTCATATCAAAATCCGATGCATCAGGGAATCTTATGTCTGCTGTCAATATTGGCGGAGCATACTCTGAAATCATTTCTGGTATTGCAGTTGATGCAAGTGGAAATGTTTATACTACTGGTTCGTATGGATTAACTGTTGACTTCGATCCTGGTGCCGGCACTTTTAATATGACTTCCAAAGGAGGCAGCGATGTATTTATTTTAAAATTAGATAATTCCGGAAATTTCATTTGGGCCAAGAGTATTGGTGGCACCAGCACTGACGACAGTTACGGCATTGCGTTGGATGCTTCAGGATATATATATTGTACAGGCGATTTCGTTGGTGAAGCTGATTTTGATCCTGGATCCGGTATTCTAAACCTGTTATCAAAAGGCGATTTAGATATTTTTGTACTAAAGCTTGATGCCACAGGAAGTTTAATATGGGCAAAAAATATGGGAGGAGTTGGGGCTGATGCAGGGTATTCAATTGCTGTGGATGCTGCCGGAAATGTGGTTTCAACCGGTTTATTCTCTGCAAATGCCGACTTCGACCCGAGTGCAGCGGAATATGAATTTATCAACTTTGGCAACAGCGATATGTATATTTCAAAATTAGATGCTTCGGGAAATTTCGTTTGGGCTGCACAAATAGGTGGCGCACAGAATGATTATGGCTATTCTATTGCTCTGGATGCATCAGGAAATGTATATACAACCGGATGGTTTTATGATACAGCCGATTTCGATCCTGGAACAGGAACCTTTATCTTATCATCGGCCACAGGCAGCAGCAATACATTTGTTTCGAAATTAGATGCTTCAGGTAACTTCGTTTGGGCCGATAACATTGGAGGAGGTAATTTCACAAATGCTCAGGGCTATGGTATTGCTGTTGATGCGTTCAATAATATTTACACAACCGGCATTTTTCAGGAAACAACGGATTTTGACCCGGGAACCGGCATTTATAATTTAACTTCAGCAGGATACAGTGATATTTTTATTCTAAAATTAAATCCCTCGGGCAATATGGAATGGGCAGGAGCCCTCAGTGGTCCTATTGTTGAGAAAGGTAATGCTATAGCGGTAAACGCTTCCTCGGTAATTTATTGTACCGGTGAATTCTCAGGCACTGTAGATTTTGATCCAGGAACAGCGGTGGTGGCAATACCGGCAATTCAATCGGATGCTTTCGTTGTAAAACTGGCCCAGAGTTCAACCGGAATAGCTGATAATAGTCTTTCATTCAATATTTCAGTTTATCCGAATCCTGCGCTTAATATTGTTTATGTCAATATCCCTGGCAGTAAAGGGAATGAAAGCATAGAGGTGCACAACAGCATTGGTACTTTAATTTACAAACTAAATAATGCGGGCAAACTGAATACTTTCGATTTAAGTAATCAACCTACAGGTTTATATTTTGTACAAGTAATTGGTAACGGCAACATTATAGCGTCGAAAAAAATAGTGAAGGAATAAATTCCTTTGCCGTGTTTCATTCTTTTCATGCGTGTGCAGGTAAGCTGAATAAAAAATTTTGAAATTCCTGCTAAATTCATGAGGGGATACACCCGAAGCCGATCAAAAATTTAACTTGACTAAACTGAAAAACAGTTTACTGTTATTTTCGCTATGAGAAACTTGCATATTAACTTCCTCAAAACTTATGAAGATGTGAGCTTCTTGTCAGGCACAAAGCCAAAACAAACTTGATTTCCATTTTAATGCAGCACTGACAGCCATAAACCTGGCCAAACAAGATTGGTTATCAAGCAAAACCGATAGTCCGAAACCATTCTCAATGGCAAATTATAAAACATTGTATAACAACACGTTGATACTCGACCGATTTATGTGCATGTTTGCCATAAACCCACACACTGCTAAAAATCAAAAAATTGTCAATGAACTATTGGATTATGGTAAAATTGCTGCCTAAAATTTAACGGAGTATTGATATAAACAACATCACCAAAAATCATTTTAAAGTTTTTGCTTTTATGTAGTAACCTTTTTGTATTTTTCACGTCAGATTGACAATGATAAATTTTTAAGCATACCAAAAATGACATCTTATGAATGCTAAACTCTATCTTCTAATTTTCCTGGCGTCATTCACAATTCTGACACAGGTATCCGCTCAGCAGCCTTCCGAATTCACCAGTCGGATTGACAGCCTGATGCAGGCGCTGGATAACAATAACAAAACAATGGCTTCGGTTACCATAACAAAAAATGGTGTTGTTGAATACAGCAGAGCCATAGGTTTTATAGATAATACAGGAAAACCTGTTAATTCAAAACCCGAAACCCGGTACCGCATTGGCTCTATCAGTAAAATGTTTACAACAGTTATGATACTGCAACTTATTGAAGAGAAGAAGCTTAGCTTAGAAACACCGTTATCTGCTTTTTTCAAAAAAATACCGAATGCCGAAACCATTACGATAGAGAATTTACTGAACCATCACAGCGGTTTATTCAATTTTACTAACAGTGAGGACTATCCCAAATGGATGACAGAACCCAGGAGCCGGAAACAACTTCTCGATTTATTTGAAAGTCAAAAACCTGTATTTGCACCCGGCGAAAAGGCTGAATACAGCAATACAAATTTCGTTTTACTCGGATTTATCATCGAGGATGTAACCGGAAAATCATACCAGGAAAACCTTACAACACACATTACTTCACGAATCGGAATTAAAAACACGATGTACGGAGGTAAAATTAACCATGCTTCAAATGAGGCCTCTTCCTTTGAAAATGAAGATGGCAAATGGGTTATGCTGCCCGAAACGGATATGAGCATACCTATCGGAGCTGGTTCTATTATATCGACAACACCCGATCTCGCTTCATTTATATCAGCACTTTTCGATGGTAAATTAATTAACGAAGCATCATTAAAAAGTATGACAACGATGAAAGATGGGTTTGGTCTGGGAACTTTCAAAATACCTTTTTACGAGCGATCTGCGTTCGGACACAACGGAGGAATTGATGGTTTCTCATCTTCTTTATCCTATTTCCCCGAAGAAAAAGTGGCAATTGCATTCTGTTCCAACGGAATGAATTATCCTATGAATGATATTCTTATCGGATTGCTGAGTTGTTATTTTGATAAACCATATAAAATTCCTGATTTTAAAACGGTTGCTCTTTCGGCAGATAAACTTTCGGCTTACGAAGGCGAATATACTTCGGAACAATTGCCTGTGGTGATAACGGTAAAACAGGATGGCGGTAAACTTACTGCACAGGCAACAGGACAGCCATCCTTTCCTCTCGATGCCATTTCGGAAACTGAATTCAGGTTCGATCAGGCTGGTATTGTAATGATATTCACTATTATGGATAGTGGAAACGTAGAAGGTTTTACGCTCAAACAGGGAAAAGACTTTGTTTATACGAAAGTTGTGAAATAAAGGTTTTTGGGTCGGGAAATATAAGACGGAAGTCGGAAGACGGAAGTCGGAAGACGGAAGTCGGAAGATGGAGGAAACCGACCCGTTAATCAATTCAGAGCGTAAAGACTGATTTCTTACTTCCTGTCTTGTACATCAAAACTTTCGCATCCTCAATTGTAACCAGGCATCCATATCTCACACTTTCAAGGTAAGGTTTAATAACGTCAAAGAAAGCTTCAATTTTGGAGCTTTCGTCTATTATTTCTACAACCACAGGGAGTTTATCATTGGTTTCCCAAAATTTTGCCGAATGCACCACGCTACTCCCTCCATATCCCATAACTCCTTTATGAACGGTTGCCCCGGCAAGCCCGTTGCGCCTGGCAGCATAAACCAACATTTCATATAAAGGTGTATGCTTCAGTTTGTCAGTCGAACTGGTGTACACCCGCAAAACTTTCACATTATCGCCGGTTTCCATAACTAAAGAATTTTAACGAGCATTATTCCCACATAAGTGGCAAGCAATCCTATAAAAATACTGCTTCCAGTGTATAAAAAGAAATTGAATAATTCGCCATCGCGAAGCATAGCCATATTTTCAGCAGCAAAAGCCGAAAATGTAGTAAACCCGCCACAGAATCCTACGGTCAGGAATATGCGCCATTCCGTACTGAGAAAATTCCCTTTTTCGGAAATTCCATATATAAGTCCTATTATAAAGCAACCAACAACATTAACAACGAAAGTCCCCCATGGAAAGGATGACGGGAAAAAAGCCGCAAAATACCGTGATGTCAGAAACCGTGAAACCGTTCCCAGGAAACCGCCTGCGCCTGCCAGAAGTACCAATTTGAACATAAGGGGTTAGGTTTTGGGATTTGGGGGTTAGGGGTAATCCGTTACCAGTGTTCCAAAATTAAGCTAATTATCCGGGAAACAGCAAGATTGTTTAATCTTAATGGTATATTTTCCAAAAAATACAGCCAAAAAAGTGAGAAGCATGAAGTTCAGCAAGCATTTCTTACCTCCCAATCCGCACTTCTCACCTCACTTTTTTATTGGATAAAACTAATTTAATCCATCATTTTCAGACAATGTTCAATGCTTTTCCAAGTACGCTCAATATCATGATCGAGACCAACGCTGAAACGAACCAAACCGGCTGAAAGTCCCATATCGTGCTGTACATCTTCCGGCACTTCACTCGAGGTACTTTTACCTGAATTGCTGAAAAGCGTTTTAAAATATCCGAGACTAACGGCCAGATAACCAACATCATGCATTTCCATTAGTTCCATAAACTGCGATGCTTTTTCGCTGGTTTCCATGTCAATCGAAAGCATTCCGCCAAATCCAAAATCAGGATTCATCTGGCTTTTCATTATTTCATGACCTTTATGTTCCGGTAATCCTGGATAGCTGATTTTTAGTCCGGCTTCCTTCATTTTAATAGCCAGATACATGGCATTTTTACTATGCTGCTGCATGCGGATATGCAACGTATGAAGGTTTTTAAGAATACTTGACGAACGCAACGGATCAAGTACCGGTCCTAAAAGCATTGCTGTTCCTGAGTTTACATCAATCAATGATCCGATAAACTCCTTTGTTCCGCAGATAGCACCTGCAACACAATCATTTTTACCGTTGATAAATTTGGTCATACTGTACACAACCACATGCGCGCCCAGAGCTGCCGGAGCAATCATCATAGGCGTAAATGTATTGTCAACCATCAGAATAACGTTATGTTCGTTTGCAATTTGCGCCAAAGCGGGAATATCCGAAATCTGAAGCATTGGATTCGTCATCGATTCGGTATAGATAATCCTGGTATTGGGTTTAATAGCTTTGCGAACAGCATCCAGATCGGTAATATCCACGAAAGTGGTGGCGATATTGAATTTCGGCAGGTAATTCTGCATAAATGCAAACGTTCCGCCATACGTGGTAACACTCGAAACAATGTGATCACCGGCATTGCAGCATTGAAGAATTGCGGATGTAATAGCGCCCATTCCCGAAGCTGTAACCCAGGCTTCTTCGGTGCCTTCCATGGCAGCCAGCACATCAGCAAGGTACTTATTACTCGGATTCCAATGCCTCGAATACAGGAAGCATCCTTCGGCTTCGCCATGAAAAGTATCCGTCATGGTTTTGGCCTGTAAAAAAGTGTAGGTTGCCGAGTCGGTGATAGATGGATTAACATCGCCAAATTCGCCGAACTGCTTCATTTCAAATATTGCGCGTGATGGATCGTGTTTCATAAGACTGATTTTTTGTGTGAAATTAGTTGTTTTTTTATGGTGGTAAAGTGTACGCTTTTAATGTTGCTATCTTTTCTTTTTAATGACGCTGTCAGGAGTTGCACTGGCTGACGGATCCATTATATTTCAAGCATACAAAACTATCAGATGTTTATGAATTGAACAATAATTATAACATTTTGAAATCAAATATCAAATAATATTTTAATTTTGAAACAAATTAACCATTTATTGTTTCTGATTGAATTATACACCATTAAACCATGCAGAATAACTTTCATCTTGATGCGCTCGACAAGCGTATTGTTGAGCAATTAATGAAGGATGCGCGTATGCCTTATGTCGAAGTTGCCCGAAATTGCAAGGTTACACATACTGCCGTTCACCAGCGGATCCGCAAAATGAAGGAAGCTGGTATTATTTCGGGTTCGCAGCTCATATTTAATCACAAAAGCATGGGTTACCTTACCTGTGCGTTTATCGGGATACAGGTAAACCTTACTTCTACCAGCACGCACAATGAAGTATTTAATAAAATTCAGAAAATTCCGGAAATTGTTGAATGTCACCACATTTCAGGCAAATACTCATTACTGATTAAGATCATTACCCGAAATAATGAGCACCTGAAACAGGTAATCGTCGAACAAATTCAATCCATTCCTGAAATTTCTTTTACCGAAACCTTTATTTCGTTGCAGGAAGGATTTTCGAGACAATTACCGATTGGTTGAGCATTTTCAGAAAGTGATATTTCAACCCATTCCTATTCGTATAAAATTGATAATTTCGTGAAAATTCTTAGTTGAAAAAGTTAATTTATGAAACCATCTTCCGAAATACGCCCTGTTCTGAAACTTCAACTCAATACAACGGATTATACGCTCGAAGCAATTGCAATATTGGGTATTATTTCGCTCTGGGTATTAGCTGTGGTATCATATTCATCCCTTCCTGATAGTATTTCCACACATTTTAACATCAGTGGCCAGGCTGACGATTGGGGAAACAAAGCAAGTGTTTTTATTCTTCCGGTTATCGGTATTTTAGTTTTTACAGGAATCTCAATTCTCAGTAAATTCCCTCACATTTTTAATTATCCGGTAAAGGTAACCGAGGAAAACGCTCTTCAGTTATACACAAAAAGCGTTAGGATTATACGAATTCTGAAAGCGCTGGTTGTAATTCTTTTTCTTTTTATCGAATGGCAGGTATGCAAAAGCGCTGAAAAAGCCGAAATACATGCATGGTTTTTACCTGCTGTGCTCATCATCCCTGTATTGCTTCCGATTGTGATGGCACTTTTGTTAACAAAGACCATTTCGTCAGAAAAAAGCACATAAATATGTAGATCAGGATTAATCAGAATCATCTGTATCGCCTTGATATAATGCATCTTATCAAAAGGGCAAAGTATAATATATTTTAGTACTTTTGCAAAAAAATATAAACCAACCAATAATTATTGATATGAAGAAAATTTTGATCCTGGTACAGGTTATTGGCCTTACCATTTTGATGGCCTGTAACTCAGGCGGTGCAGGTAATGGCGTAAACCCTGATCAGCCATATGGTGAGAAAAGCGGTATCATTACCTACAAACCTATGGATATGATGGGCGTAAAAGTAACCCAGACTTTGTACTTTGATGATTTTGGAAAAAAAGAATTACGTGAAACCATGGTCGAAGGAAGTATGATGGGTATGGAAATGCGCCAGCACACTTTCGATATCAGGGATGGAAGCACAGTGTATCACTATGAACTCGAAAATATCACTAACGGTGAAAACAAAGCTACCAAAGATGCTTACAAATCGACACTTACCCCTGAAATGTTCGAGCAAATGAATGTTGAAAAGTTAAGCGACGTATTTAAAGCAAAACTAGATTATAAAGATGAAGGAAAAGAAACCGTTGCAGGTATCGAAGGCATAAAATATTCGATTGCTCCTGACAGTTCAAACCTGATGAACCGCATAACAGGTGTTCATTTCAAAAACATTCCGTTAAAAGTTTCGATGGGACAGATGGAAATTATAGCTGATAAAGTTGATTTTGGAGCAAAAGTTCCCGCTGAAAAATTTAAAGTTCCTGAAGGATTTAAAATTATTGATCAGCCTGATAGTCAGATGCCCCAAATGCCTTCAGAAGCACCTGAAAACGAATAATTTTATAATACATTGCCACCATTTAGCGTGGATATTCACAAACAGCCTGCTACTAAGCAGGCTGTTTGCATTAGTAGCAATTGAAAATGCAGCATTTAATATTTGATTTTTACGCTTACTAACGAAACAAAAGGCAATATTCCACTGTTTTGAGAGAGGTATTCAAAATTAAACAGGCAAAATCCGGTCAAAAATTGGTACTTTTGCCGCTCAATTTAAATTCCATCAGAAATGAATTATGATATTATTGTAATTGGCAGTGGTCCGGGAGGTTATGTAGCTGCTATAAGGGCAGCACAACTAGGTTTTAAAACAGCAGTTGTCGAAAAATCAGAACTTGGCGGAGTATGCCTTAACTGGGGATGTATCCCTACCAAAGCATTGCTGAAAAGCGCTCAGGTATTCAATTATCTGAAACATGCAGGCGATTACGGTATCACGCTCGAAGGCGATGCGTTAGCCGATCTTCCGGCCATGGTTAAAAGAAGCCGCAGTGTTGCCGATGGCATGAGCAAAGGCATTCAATTTCTGCTGAAGAAAAATAAAATTGATCATATTCAAGGCTTCGGGAAAGTGGTTCCGGGTAAAAAAGTAGAAGTAACGGATGCCGATGGCAAAGTTACCCTATATGAAGCATCGCATATAATTATTGCCACAGGAGCCCGTTCGCGTGAGTTACCGAACCTGAAACAGGATGGCAAAAAAATAATAGGCTACCGCGAAGCAATGACTCTTCCGGTTATGCCCAAAAGCATGGTAGTGGTTGGATCAGGCGCTATCGGATCGGAATTTGCATTTTTCTACAACAGTGTAGGCGTGCAGGTTACGCTGGTCGAATTTCTGCCCAATGTTGTTCCGGTTGAAGATGAAGAAATTTCGAAACAACTGGAACGTAGTTTCAAAAAAGCAGGAATGAAAGTTATGACTTCCTCAAGCGTTGAGACCGTCGAAATTAATGGTGATATCTGTAAAGTAAGTATTAAAACACCCAAATCTGTCGAAGTAATTGAGTGCGACATTGTACTTTCAGCTGTTGGAATAGCTACCAATCTTGAAGGCATTGGTCTGGACGAAACAGGAATTAAATACGAAAAAGGCAAAGTACTGGTTGATGAATATTACCGTACCAATGTGGAAGGTTATTATGCGATTGGCGATATTGTAAGTGGTCCTGCCCTTGCTCATGTTGCTTCGCACGAAGGTATAACCTGTATTGAGAAAATTGCAGGCTTGCATGTTGAACCTATCAATTATGGAAATATTCCGGGTTGTACCTATACCAATCCTGAAATTGCATCCGTAGGCATGACCGAAAAAGCTGCCAGAGAAGCGGGGTACGAAATTAAAGTCGGCAAGTTCCCGTTTTCAGCTTCCGGCAAAGCAAGTGCAGCCGGTTCGAAAGATGGTTTTGTTAAAGTTATTTTTGATGCAAAATATGGCGAATGGCTTGGTGCACATATGATCGGTGATAATGTTACCGAAATGATTGCTGAAGTAGTTGTTGCCCGTAAACTGGAAACAACTGGACACGAAATTATAAAATCCATTCACCCTCATCCGACTATGAGCGAAGCCATTATGGAAGCTGCTGCTGCCGCTTATGGCGAAGTTATTCATCTTTAGGAAAACGGAAGACTTAAGACAGAAGAACCCTAAAGCCTAACCCCTAAAACCTAAAGCCTAACCCCTAACCCCTAACCCCTAACCCCTAAAGCCTACCCCCCCCCACATACTACATGGAACTTATTCCAACTGAAATTCCTGAAATAATAATAATCAAACCGGATGTGTTCGGCGACGACCGCGGATATTTTTTCGAATCATTTCAAGAAGAAAAATTTGCTCAATTAGGCATCAAAGGCCCTTTTGTTCAGGACAATGAATCTAGCTCACAAAAAGACGTTCTCCGCGGACTTCATTTTCAGCGCGAGCCTTTCGCTCAAGGCAAGCTGGTAAGAGTGATCCGTGGTGCTGTATTGGATATTGCTGTCGATATCAGGCGCAGTTCACCCACTTTTGGCAAATGGGTTTCGATGAAACTTACAAGCGAAAACAAATGGATTTGCTGGATCCCTTCCGGCTTTGCACATGGTTTTATTACGCTGGAAGATGACACTGTTTTTACATACAAATGCACTGCAACTTACAACAAGGCATCTGAAGGAAGTGTTCGGTGGAATGATCCTGAATTGAATATCAATTGGGGAGTATCGTCACCTATTTTGTCAGATAAAGATAATCTGGCACCATTATTGAAAGATGCTATCTTATTCTGAGCACATTAGCATTAAAAACAAGCCCGGAGTTAATCAACTCCTTTTATACATTTAAACTGAATTAATGAGTAAACGAATCATATTTATTATTGCTCTTTTAGGTTTTGCGGCTTTCGAAGGGTTTTATTATACAAAAAACCTCAAAAGGACAGCAGCAGATATTGACTACCAGAAAGCATTCCGCCACAGCAATAAAATATTTTCACTGGTATTGCCCGATAAGGCAGAGTTTGCGGGTGAAGAAGCGCCTCTCGGACTTTATTATGTGCGCGAAGGCCTCGATCGCGAATTGATGGTAAACACTTACTGGCATTCGTCGACCATGCTCATGCTTAAAAAATCGAACAGGTATTTTCACATTATCGAACCGATTTTAAAAAAACATGGTATTCCTGAGGATTTCAAATACCTGGCTTTGATTGAAAGCGGTCTCAGCAATGTAAAATCACCGGCTGGAGCAGCAGGTTTCTGGCAGATTATTCCCGGAACAGGGAAACACTTCGGGCTCGAAATTACTGATGAAGTAGATGAAAGGTATCACCTGGAAAAAGCAACAGAAGCCGCTTGTAAACTGCTTCGTGGTTCATACAACAAATTCGGAAGCTGGACTCTCGCAGCAGCAGCATACAACGTTGGCGAAGGACGTATTTCGAAAGAATTGCAGAAACAGAAAGCAGGCAGTTACTACGATTTATACCTTCCCGATGAAACCATGCGCTACATTTTTCGCATCATTGCTTTGAAATTGCTCTATGAACATCCAACCGAATATGGATATTATATCCGCAAAAAAGATTTATATCCGCCTATCCCGACCTATAATGTAACCATTGATACCAGCATTAACAACCTGCAGCTATTCGCCAAATCAATGAATATCAACTATCGGTTGCTAAAGGAATTCAATCCGTGGTTGCGTTCGGATAAGCTTTCAAACACTTCTAAGAAAAAATACACTATTACTCTTCCTGCAAAAGGATTCGAAGATTTCGATAAATTACTGAGTGAGATTGACAATGCTGAACAGATTTTTAACGACACTATTACTTCAGGTTCATTGCCAAAATAAATCGGCTGATTTTTTACCGGCAACAACCACCTACCATTTACTATGAATCAGGGCAGCATCAACGTAATACTTTCGGACGAACAGGAAACCACCAAACAAGAATTTCTTGAGGTTTACGGTGCCCGTGTTCATAACCTGAAAAATATTGACGTCACAATTCCGCGCGATAAACTGGTTGTTATTACCGGTTTAAGCGGAAGCGGAAAATCGTCACTTGCGTTCGATACCATTTATGCCGAAGGACAACGGCGTTATATGGAAACATTTTCGGCTTATGCACGGCAGTTTATGGGAGATATCGAACGCCCTGATGTGGATAAAATCACAGGCCTGAGTCCGGTAATTTCCATCGAACAGAAAACCACCAACCGGAATCCACGTTCAACAGTTGGTACCATTACCGAGATTTATGATTTTCTGCGGTTGCTGTATGCACGGGCAGGCGAAGCATATTCTTTCGTTTCGGGTCAGAAAATGGTCCGGTATTCTGACAGCCAGATCATTGACCTGTTACTAAAAAACTACTCCGACAAAACTATTTATATACTGGCACCACTTGTGCGTGGACGAAAAGGACATTACCGTGAACTTTTTGAACAAATACGCAAGCAAGGTTTCCTGAAAGTACGTGTAGATGGCGAAGTGAGTGAAATAAGCTTCGGAATGCAGGTTGACAGGTATAAAATTCACGATATTGAAGCGGTTATTGATACTATTAATATAAATGAAAAGTCGCTTACACGACTAACGGCTTCCGTTCAAACTGCTTTACGACAAGGTAAAGGCGCTTTAATGGCGATGGAAACAACAGCAAAAGATGCCAGGTTTTTCAGTCGGCTATTGATGGATCCTGAAACCGGTATTGCTTACGATGAGCCTGAACCAAATTCGTTTTCGTACAATTCACCCTATGGGTATTGCCCGCGGTGTAAAGGCCTTGGGTATATTTCGGAAATTGACCTCACCAAAGTAATCCCTGATTTATCGAAAAGCATAAAAAAAGGTGGAATTACACCTGTTGGAGAGTATAAGTCAACCTGGATTTTCAGGCAGCTCGAAGCTATTGCGCACAAATATCATTTTACGCTCGACACTCCTTTATCCGCTATTCCGGAAGCTGCCATCGAAACTATTCTGTATGGTTCCGAAGAAGTGATTAAGGTTAAAAATGAATATTTGGGCGTAACATCGTCATATTCACTTAATTTCGAAGGAATAGTTCAACACATTTTAAACCAGAACGAAGCCGGAAATCCGGAGGGGTTAAAACGCTGGGCCGAAGGATTTATGAATTCGGTTGAATGCCCTGAGTGCCATGGTACAAGGCTAAAGAAAGAAGCACTTTTCTACAAAATCAACGATAAAAATATTTCCGAGCTTTCGCAGATGGATCTTATTAACCTGTCGGAATGGTTTGGTACACTTGAGCAACATCTCGAAGAACGGCAAAAACTTATTGCTCATGAAATTATACGTGAGATACAAAGCCGCCTGGTTTTCCTTTTAAATGTAGGACTCGACTATCTGTCGCTTAACCGCACTTCGGGAAGTCTTTCGGGTGGCGAATCGCAACGCATAAGGCTGGCAACCCAGATAGGCTCGCAACTGGTTGGAGTTCTTTATATACTCGACGAACCCAGCATAGGGCTTCACCAACGCGATAACCACCGGCTAATAAATTCGTTGAAAGACCTTCGCGATACCGGAAATTCAGTAATTGTTGTTGAACATGATCAGGACATGATTTTGGCTGCTGATCATGTAATTGATATGGGACCTGGAGCCGGAACCCATGGCGGACATGTTGTGGGGCAAGGATCGCCTGAGTCGCTGCGCGATTGCCATAGTATTACATGCCAATACCTTTCGGGTACGAAAAGTATAGCACTTCCCAAAAACCGACGGAAATCAAACGGACAAATTCTTTCGCTCACCGGAGCTACGGGCAACAATCTGAAAAACGTTGATCTGAATATTCCCCTTGGCATTTTTACATGCATCACAGGCGTTTCCGGAAGCGGAAAATCGAGCCTTATCAACGATACTTTGTACCCCATACTAAGCAAACATTTCTACCGCTCCGAAAAAAAACCACTCCCCTATCATAGTATCGATGGATTGGAACTTATTGATAAGGTGATAGAAATTGACCAATCACCAATAGGAAGAACACCCCGCTCGAACCCGGCAACCTATACAGGTGTTTTTGATGAAATACGAAAACTTTTCTCCGCTTTACCCGAATCGAAAATACGAGGATATAAACCAGGTCGTTTTTCCTTTAATGTTAAAGGAGGCCGCTGCGAAACCTGCCAGGGTGCGGGCATCAGGGTAATTGAAATGAACTTTTTGCCCGATGTGCATGTGCCCTGCGAAATATGCGAAGGCAAACGCTACAACCGCGAAACACTCGAAGTACGTTACAAAGGCAAATCTATTACCGATGTGCTGAATATGACCATCGAAATAGCTGTCGAGTTTTTTGCTAACATACCATCGATACTACAGAAAATCAGCACATTGAACCAGGTTGGACTTGGTTATATAACTTTAGGACAACAATCCACAACATTGTCGGGTGGCGAAGCACAGCGTGTAAAACTTGCAACGGAACTATCGAAACGCGATACCGGACGAACACTTTATATACTCGATGAACCAACAACGGGACTTCATTTTGAAGATGTAAATATTTTGCTGGGCGTTCTTAATAAATTGGTTGACAGAGGCAACACCGTTCTGGTAATTGAGCACAACCTCGAAGTGATAAAAGTTGCCGATTATATAATCGATCTCGGACCGGAGGGTGGACAGCGCGGCGGTTACATTATTGCCGAAGGTACTCCTGAACAACTGATTAAAAACAAGGATAGTTTTACGGCGCAATATTTGAAAGATGTAATTGGTACACAAGCAAAACCTTAGAAGCAGCAGGCTCAAAGAAATAGTTTATGCAAAAACAGCGTTTCAATGCCCTGCGAATTTGTAAGGTCAACCTATAGAAAATACCAGTAAACATACTTCAAAACTATAAATCCGCAAATTACAATTCCAGTTTTTGTTAATTAACCTATAACTATAAATAAGTAGTTGGAGTTTAACACTGAACTGGTATATTTTAAAAATAAATCCCATCATGAAGCCTACTATTGCTATAACCTGTATTAACTCAGGAACAACTAAACCGATAAGTAAGGGGACATCACTTGATCAGGTGATAAAAGAATTTGGTGTAAAAATGAAAAACCCCATTCTTGGTGCTCTGGTAAATAATGCGCTGGAAGAACTTGATTACCTGGTGTTTCATCCTATTACGGTTCAATTTATTGATCTTACACATCCTGAAGGCATGAGAATGTACGTCAGGAGTCTTTCATTCATCCTTTATAAAGCCGTCGATGAGATTTTTCCTGAATCGCATCTGCGTATTGACCACTCCATTTCGAAAGGCATATATTGTAAAGTAGATATGCCAAATCATATTCTTAGCGTTGAGGATGTTGCCGATATCAAAAAACGAATGCTGGAAATTGTGGATGCTGACCTGCCTTTTATTCATGTGGAAGAAGAAACAGAAGAGGTAATCCGTTTATTCGAAACTCATGGATTAAATGATAAAATAGATCTTCTGAAACACAGAGGCCGGAATTTTTCGAGCTATTACAAACTCGATGGTCATATCGACGCTTTTTACGGCTATATGGCTCCTACTACCGGAATGATAAAAGTTTTTGATTTAAACAAGTATTTCAATGGAATACTTCTGCAAATACCACAAGCAAATAAGCCGTCAAAAGTTGAACCGCTTGTGATTCAAAATAAGCTTTTCGAGATTTTCCAGGAATTCACACAATGGGTTAAAATTTTGGAAGTTCCAAATATCAGTGATCTCAACAATTCATGTTCAAACGGAAAATCAGAAGTACTGATTAAGGTAGCAGAAGCGCTCCACGAAAAAAAAATCGGACATATTGCCGATAAAATCAAGACAAAAAATGAAGAGGTCAAAATTATTTTGATAAGCGGACCTTCGTCGAGTGGAAAAACAACTTTTGCCAAACGATTGGCCATACATCTGATTGTAAACGGAATGAAACCTCTGAATATATCACTCGACAACTATTTTATTGATCGGGATAAAACACCACTTGATGAATACGGAAATTATGATTATGAAGCAGTTGAAGCATTGGATACAGATCTTTTCAATCAAAATTTGTTATCACTTTTAAACGGGGAAAAAGTTGAAATGCCAAAATTCTCATTTGGAACAGGGACAAGGTATTATGATGGAGAAGCCCTGCAAATGCAACCAAATAATTTGTTGATAATTGAAGGTATTCATGGATTAAATCCACGGTTGACAAATTCGATACCACTTGAAGCAAAATTTAAAATTTATGTTTCGGCGTTGGCGGCAATAAATATTGATGATCATAACCGGGTAAGTACCACTGATAATCGCTTGGTACGGCGAATTGTACGCGATTACCGCTACCGCAAATATTCGGCGCGGGAAACCATTTCGCGGTGGCCCAGTGTGAGGCAAGGAGAAGAAAAGCATATTTTCCCTTTTCAGGAAGAAGCCGATACTATGTTTAACTCTTCTTTACTTTATGAACTGGCTGTTCTGAAACCATTTGCGGAATCTATACTGCTCGAAGTGCAACCTAATCAGGCTGAATATTCAGAAGCAACAAGGTTATTGAACTTTTTCCGATACCTGAAACCGCTGCAACCAACTCAAATCCCGCCAACTTCAATTTTAAGGGAATTTTTAGGAGGAAGCAGCTTTAACTATTTATAGGATAAAAGCCTTATTACGAATGTAAAGATTAAGCTAAAGCGACTAAAAGGAAATTGAAGGCAGCACTTTTACTGCCTTTTTTTTTATACCCTGCTAAATCATTTCAACAACTATTTGTCAAATAAGATGGGAAATAAATTTAAAAAAAAGCAATTACCTGCAGATAACCATTTTACCTGAAGCAATACCCCGGTATGTTTGAACCGAAACCAGGTAAATTCCGTTTTTAATTTCTGACACATCAATCAACATTGGAAAATCTACGAGAGCATATTCCCGGAGAATTTGTCCTTCCATTCCAAGTATAGCCAACGATTCCGGTTTGTTTAACTTATCGCCACTATAATCAATTGAAACTAAGTTTAAAGCAGGATTTGGTGTTATTATGAGCGACGGATACAGTTTGTGTGCAGGATATCCAATTCCAAAAATCTTATCCGGTTTCCCGAAAAACATACCCATTCCTCCGGAGTAGTTGCCTACCATCATATCAGTAAGAGTATCGTTATTCAGGTTTCCAATGGCAACGCAACTCCGCCAGCCTTCTTTTAATCCGGGCAAAATTCCCAATAAGCGGAAACTGCCGTCAAGATTATTATCGATTTGGTCATAAACAAATATGTTACCAAATTCGGAACCTACAAACAATATGGTTTCGCCGTTTCTGTCAGTATAAAAACAAGGCACATTGTAACCGTAATTGGAGAGTTGTGTTTCAGTAACATCTACTTCACCGAATTTTTCATTCACCAGCACGAATTCCGCTTCGGTAGCAGAACCTATATTCCTGTAAAAATTAAGAGTTCCGTTCCGCTTTCCACAAATGAGGTCAATACGGCCATCTTTATCTATATCAATAAGTTGTGGTGCTGAAAAATCACTTACGTCAATTAGTTTCCATGCGGGATCAACCAGTACAAATTGCGCCGGCTGACCCGGAAGCGCCGTGTTTTCGCAGTACACCAGTTTTCCTTTCGAATTTCCACACACCAGGTCCATATCGCCATCGCCATCCAAATCGCCAAGCGCAGGAATAAGCGATTGCATCTGCAGAGTATCGAGTTGAGCGATATTGCGATCATCGAGCCTGAAAGCAGGTTTGGCAGCAGTACCAATATTTAATAATAAAGCAACTTTAGCATTATACGTGCATTGTAAGCCGGTTTGTGGGTCAAAGGTACATGTATCGGTGTATCCATAATTTCCAACCAGCACATCGGTTAATCCGTCAGCATTAAAGTCAAAAAAAACAGGGTAAGCTCCCGAACCCAGATCAAGCATCTGATCCTGCAAAAAACTTTCTGAAACGAAGCTGAATGAAGGATGTTCATTTGTGGCCATATTTAGATAAAGAGAGACACTTTTAAAATTTTCGCCTTTTGTCAATGATGGATCGAATGGAGAAACAAGCAAGTCTTTAATTCCGTCGTTATTAACATCCGCCAGCATTGGATTCGGGAAAGTATGCATACTCACCGGGTTTTCAGCATTGGGAAAATCAGTGGATTGCGAAACAATAACAGCATCGTCAGGCGTACCGCCATTGGTAAGATGAACCAATGTACTGAAATCAACATCACCAAGCGTAAGGTCGGGCAAACCGTCGGAATTCGCATCGTACAAAAGCATGGTTGAACCTGTATGTTTGGGATCATTGACAGTTTCTGCATTAGTATGTTTATACTCATCAGAGGATGAACATGTATCCAGTACGATGGTATTATTTTCATTCCCTTCGGCAAAATGCCCCCAGCAGGAAGACGATTTTACGAAACTGAGCGAATCAGGTATTCCGTAAAGCTCAATGGAAGTGTTTCGGTGCCATTCAACAAAAGAGCCCAATCCCCAGAAACTCAGCACATCATAATCGCCATCGGCATCCACATCAGCAATAGCAGGGTAATCAACTGATGTTACCAGGATATTGGTAAGCGTTGATCCTTGTTGCGAAAGTAAAAAAGGATTTGTAACCCGGGTAAATTTCAGTTTTGTATCCGCATCATTGCGATACACTTTAATACCACCGGTTGTGTAGGTGAAAATATCTTTTCTGCCATCGTTGTTATAATCGATTGACTGCATCCATTGTTCAATGGGAGGAAACTGAGCTGCAAAAGCGGGTGCAAACTGATACCTGAAAGGTGAGGTTTTTAAGATTAAAAAAGGCAGAATCCTGTTTCCGATCCGGTCGAATACCAGCAGATCATCCGTACCATCGAGATCAATATCCATATTCATAAACTGGCCATTGTTAAGACCTCCGGCAAAAGCATAATGCAGAGTATCATTATTATCACCTAAAAGCAGAGTATTTTCGGCTCTTGTAAAATCATGAACAGATGATAACTGAGCCAACAATTTATGATTGCCGGCTAAAAAAATGATAGCCAGGAAAATAAGAATTAGCCTGCTATGCTTATATTTGAGAGTAAGATATAACTTTTTCATGTGTATGTATTAATGGCAAAATCTCTTTTTTACTAATCAAAATTCCAAAATCACAAGCCTCATTATGTTATTCACCTTCATCGCGAAGTTAACTCACTCACTCTTCACGCTTCAATTTTAATGGCGCAGAGCACCCCCATGCCGGGGCTTTGTTTCTGTTTCACTTCAACTTTCGCTTCGCTACAGCTTTTCACTCTTCACTTTTCACTTTTCACTTTTCATTTTTCACTCCCCTACCGAAACTCCAGTTCCGCGCTCACAGGCAAATGATCCGAGGGATAGAATTCTCCATTATTCGTATCATTAACTGTGTAGGTATTAACTTTCGAAATGTTTTTGAGAAATATGTAATCGATTCTTTGGCCGGGTATTCCCCCTACTTTAAAACCTGTGTATGTGTATTCAGGTCCTTTTACTTTAGAGCTAAGCTTAAGTGCATCAGTTAAATGATTGGAATTGGATTTTTCGGTAATCAGTTGATAGGGTTCTGTTTCCGGACTAGCATTAAAATCGCCAACCACAATAGCAGGATTTTTCCCGGCCAGGGAATCAACAGCATGAATTAAAAGTTTTGCTGAATTGCGTCGGGCAACCTCGCCCATATGATCGAAATGGGTGCAAAAAACAAAAAATGGTTTCCCTGAAGTTCCTTCTTTCAACTGCACCCAGGATACAACTCGGTTACAAGCTGCATCCCATCCACGGCTACCGGCAACAGCGGGTGTTTGCGAAAGCCAGAAAGTACCTGAAGTCAGCAATGTATATTTCCTTGAATTATAATAAACCGGGCTGAATTCGCCTTCTGCTTTCCCGTTATCACGGCCAACACCAACCCTCGAATACGCGGGGAAAGCTTTATCGAAATCATAAACCTGCTCTTTAAGGGCTTCCTGCAGTCCGAATACATCAGGCGAAGCCTGCCCGATAAGAGAAAAAACATTTTCTTTCCTGTGCGACCAAATATTAGGTGCATCATCAGGAGTTGCCAGCCGGATATTATAAGTCAATACGCTGAAAGTTTCCTTTTGAGCATATACTTTATTGCTAAAACCCGTTACCAGGATAAAACCGGTTAGTAACATAAAATCAGCTATTCTAAAAAATCCAGAAGTTTTCATAAAATCATTTAAGACCGATACTTTACGAGTGTTGAAACTGAAGTTGCAAATATCAGCATAATGAGAGTTCTATTTGCCATATAAAAAAGAAATCCATGGGCACTCCCATCCTTAGTTATTGCTCAAAAAGGCTTAAATTGTTAATAACAAGATCATAAAAGAGCTCATTTCTTTATGAGGCCTCATTTGTTATTTGCCAATAGATTTCTATCTTTGCAGGCTCAAAAAAGTAAAGTTTATCTAACTACCTAAATTCTAAACACATGCAGAATAAAGGCGCAATACGTTTCTTTGCAATAGCATTCGCCCTGGTCTGTGCTTTCCAGCTTTCGTTTACTGTGGTAACTTCTATTACCAAGAAAAAAGCTGCAAACTATGCCAAAAACGAACAGGCAATTGCCCTGGCTAAACAATTAGCAAAAAACGATGCCACACTTGAAAGCAGGCTTACTGATTCAATTCAAAATGCCCGTAGCCGTTACTACCTCGATTCAGTAGCAAACCAACCTGTTTACAATATACTTCTCCGTAAGTATACGTACAAGGAATGCCTGGAACGCGAAATCAACCTCGGTCTTGACCTCAAGGGCGGTATGAACGTTACAATGGAAGTTTCCGTTGCTGATGTAGTGTACGGATTGTCGGGTAAAAGCACCAATCCTGTTTTCACAAAGGCAATGGCTTTGGCTAATGAAAAACAAAAAAACAGCCAGGAAAACTTTGTTACTCTTTTTGGAGAAGCATTTGCACAGGTTGACCCTAACGCCCAGCTTTCGGCAGTATTCAGCCGGATGGAATTGCGCGAAAAGATCAGGCCAAATTCGACCAACAAAGAAGTACTTGCTGTTATTCGTCAGGAGTGTGACGATGCTTTCGGCCGTACTTTCAATATTCTGCGTAACCGTATCGACCGTTTCGGTGTTACTCAGCCAAATATCACCAAACTTGCTACCAGCGACCGCATACTGATCGAATTGCCAGGTATCAAAGATCCTGAACGTGTACGTAAACTTCTGCAGGGATCGGCAAAACTCGAATTCTGGGAAACATACAAATTCAGCGAGCTAGCCGGAATTTTTAACGAAGCTAATAAACGTCTGGCATCTCTCAGCGGCGATATTGATACCACTGCAGTTGCTACTGATACTATTGCTGACACCAGTAATGTTACTGTTGCTGATACCACAAAAAAAGCAACCCTGGCCGACAAACTAAAACAAGATACTACTGCTGCCGGTAAAGATCAGCAGATGGAAAAATATAAAAAAGAAAATCCTTTATTTGTTTACCTGCAACCGGCATACGTTCAGGAAAACGGACAGATGTTTGCTACCAACCGCGCTACCGTAGGTTATGCAGCAATAAAGGACACTGCCCGCATCAATGTAATGATGAACAAGGTAAAAGGAATGTTTCCTCGTAATTGCCAGTTTGCATGGACTATGAAACCACCCAGCAAGGAATCACCTGAAGTTCTCGAACTGATGGCTCTGCGCTCAACCAACCGCGAAAATACAGCAGCACTTACAGGTGATGTAGTTGTTGAAGCCCGTCAGGACTTTGATCAGAACGGCAGAGTTGAAGTTACCATGGGAATGAATACCGAAGGCGCAAAACTATGGAAGAACCTCACTCGCGACAATGTTGGCAAACAGGTCGCAATTGTTCTTGACGGCTATGTTTATTCAGCACCAAATGTAAACGACGAAATTCCTAACGGACGTTCATCCATTTCTGGCGACTATTCAGTAGAAGAAGCACAGGATCTTGCAAACGTACTTAAAGCAGGTAAACTTCCTGCACCGGCTCGTATTGTACAGGAAGAAATTGTAGGACCTTCCTTAGGTAAGGAATCTATCAATTCCGGTTTAATTTCATTCGTAATTGCCTTTATACTCGTACTGTTATACATGCAGTTTTATTATGCTAAAGCAGGACTTGTTGCGAATGTAGCATTGCTTACCAACGTATTTTTCCTTATTGGTGTACTCGCCAGCGTTGGAGCTGTACTTACTTTACCAGGTATTGCAGGTATTGTTCTTACTCTTGGTATGGCCGTGGATGCCAACGTTATTATTTATGAGCGTATAAAGGAAGAACTCAGGGCCGGCAAAGGCTTGCGACTTGCAATTAGTGACGGTTTCCACCATGCTTATTCCGCCATTATCGACGGTAATGTTACCACACTTATCACAGGTATTGTACTTTATATTTTCGGTTCGGGTCCGATCCAAGGTTTTGCAACTACTCTTATTATCGGTATTCTAACTTCGCTTTTCACCGCAATATTTATATCACGTATTATTTTCGAAACCCTTCTCAACAAAAATGTGAATGTTACATTCGGAAACAAATACACGATTAATGCTTTCACTAAAGTTAACATTAACTTTATTGGAATGAGGAAGAAACTTTATATAGTTTCGGCTTCGGTAATTTTGATTGGTTTAATTTCACTGGCAACCAAAGGGCTGAATTTCGGTGTCGATTTTTCAGGAGGACGTTCCTATATCGTAAAATTCGACCAGGATGTAAATAGTTCTGACATCCGGAAATCGCTGACTGCTTTGTTCGATGGCGAAGCACCTGAAGTAAAAACCATTGGAGTTAATAAAGACAGGGTGAAAATCACAACCAAATTTTTGGTTGATGATAAGTCGATTAAAGCTGATTCAATAGTTGAAAACAGACTTTTCACAGGACTTCAGAGCTTCTATAAAGCATCGCTCTCTGTTGCTGATTTCAGTACCAACAACGAAGCAATTGGTATTCAAAATTCGCAAAAAGTTGATGCTACCATTTCGGATGACATTAAGCAATCATCCATTTATGCTCTGTTCTTTGCATTGCTGGCAATCTTTATATACATTGCTATCAGGTTCCGCAAATGGCAATATGGAATTGGTGGTGTTATTTCATTAGCCCACGATGCTTTGATCACTATTTCGATGTACTCCATCTTTTACGGTATTCTTCCTTTCACACTCGAAGTAGATCAGGCGTTTATTGCAGCTATCCTAACCATTATCGGATACTCTATCAACGACTCTGTAATTATCTTCGACAGGTTACGCGAATGGATAACATTATTCCCGAAACGCGATCTGCAAACCAATATGAACGGTGGTATGAACAGTACATTAGGTCGTACATTCAATACTGCTGGTACTACTATTGTTACTTTGCTGGCAATCTTTATTTTTGGAGGTGATGTAATCCGCGGATTTATTTTCGCCCTCCTGGTTGGTATTGTAGTTGGAACATATTCATCCATCTTTAATGCTACACCACTTGCTTACGATTTCATTATGATATCGAACCGTCGTAAAGAAAGAAAACTGAAAGAAGCTGAGAAAAAGAAATAAAGCTTTAGCCTACTGAAATTTTAAAGAGCTCCGGAAATTCCGGGGCTTTTTTTTTGGACTTTTATCAAAGTGGCTTCAGTAAAAGTCAGTGCGAATTATGATTTGCCTGAACGAACTTTCCGAAAGAGTTGATTTGACATTGTCGAACCTATCCATACTTAAGACGGTAAAGCAAAAGCAATCCGTTTTAGTACTTTGGAAGTAATTTGCAAAGCCATGGACTGCCAACCTGTTAATATTCTGAAATTCATTAATCAGCCAACCGTTAAAAATGACTGTTACAAATAACAGGTTTTGGTGTATATTTGAAGTATTGTCGCATATATTTACTTTTGCCGATAAATCAAAAGAGAATATGCTGGTTTACAGATATTTACACTCATCATAGCGATGCGTTTTCATGCCACATAACAGGATAAGTGAGTGTAACCAAACCAATATCTGCCACTTGTACTACCTTAGTATAGCGGAATTAAATTTCAAAGTCTGAACAATGCTATGCACCAGGGCAGCTTTTAATAACTATCAATAGAATTAAAAAATGGAAATTCTTATCATTTCGCTGTTACTCTTAATGAATGGTTTGTTTGCCATGTATGAAATTGCCTTAGTATCTTCACGCAAATCGCGCCTGCAGGAAAAAGCGAAATATGGCAATAAAGGAGCGAAAACCGCTTTGCAACTATTAAAAGAACCGGAAGAAATCCTATCGGCTATACAGGTGGGAATCACACTGGTAGGAATTGTTTCCGGTGCATTTGGGGGTATTGCCTTATCAGAAGATATGATTCCGTTTTTCAGCAGAATACCATGGCTTGCGCCCTATGCCGATGTGCTTGCGGTTTCTTTTGTAGTTGGAATCATCACTTACTTTTCGCTTATTATCGGAGAACTGGTTCCTAAAACTATTGCCCTCAATAATCCCGAAAAAATAGCTATCAGCCTTTCGCCGGCAATGAAAATAGTGGGTTCTGTACTTTATCCGGTTGTATGGTTTTTAAGTATTTCAACAAAGCTTGTTTTAGCGCTTTTCAGGATTAAAAAAACCAGCGACACCCCTGTGTCGGAAGAAGAATTGCGCATGTTGCTTAAACAAGGCTCCGAATATGGTGTAATCGAAAAAGAGGAATCCGATATAATTAATGAAGTGATACGATTTGGCGACAAACGAGCCGGTTCCATTATGACCAACAGGCTTAATGTTGATTGGATTGATAGTAACGATAAGGATGACAAAATTATAGAAACAATTCTGAATTCGTCGCACTCACGCGTTCCTGTTTGCAATAATACCGTTGATGAAGTAATAGGTGTGGTAGCGGCAAAGGATTTGTTAGCTTTTCACATAAAACATCAGTTTATTGATATTAAGAAAATAATGACCGAACCTTTGTTTTTCCCTGAACAAATGTCGGCAATCAATGTACTTGAACTTTTCAGGAAAACTAAAAACCATTTTGGTATTGTAATTAATGAATATGGTTCGCTCGAAGGCATAGTAACTTTGCATGATGTAGCTGAAAATATAATGGGCGATCTGCCGGAAAGCACCGATACCGACGAAACTCAGGCTTTCCGGCGCGAAGATGGTTCATACCTGGTTGATGGGTCAATGATGATTGAAGATGTTCAGGATTTATTGGAAATGCGATCCTTGTTTGATGATGATGAAGTGAAATCAAATATAAATACCATTGGCGGGCTAACCATGTACAAACTGAATCGTATTCCAAAAATTGGGGATACATTTATAGTTCAGGGCTACAAATTCGAAATAGTAGATATGGACGGTAACCGGGTTGATAAACTGATGATAAGTTCAAAATAGTTCAGGCGGATTTATTTTCTATAAATAGTGACTTAGTAAAACTTTCAAAATAACTTCCCCAGTGGTAAGTGAGGCAGGAATAATGGTGGCTGTTCAACCTAATGACGATAGATTGGTGTTGTATGTTGGAGTACCTGACTATCTGCTATAATCCGTAGGACTTCAATATCAATAAAAGTAAATCTGTAACAGGAACATTGCCCGTAGGGCATTAATATAAAAAAGTTGTAAAAAAAAAAGCTCACATCTTCATAAGTTTTGAGGAAGTTAATATGCAAGTTTCTCTTAATCAAGGTCAGCTGTATAAATACGGAATTTTGAGTTGCGCTTACTATTTTTATATGTGATACAGTTCTGGAGACTAAGAGACATACACGTTCGCATATTCCTATTTGACCAAAACCCTGTTGAATTACAGGTTCATCATGTTGTGAAAATAATATTCCTCGTACCGGTTTGAAGCACTAAAGGCACTTTTCTCCTCAATCACATTAATGGTGTAGAGCCCATAAGCCCGGATATCGGATGTTGACATTTTAATAAGCCAATGATAGGAGTCCATTATCCAATGTATCAGTCTCATCTGTTGAAAGTGTAAAAGCCAATACGCGTAAGCACGCGTTGGCTTTTTGTTATAAATTGAATAAAGATTCCCTGTCTAACTATCAGATGCAAAATCCTCATAATTTATATAAACCATATTGGTAGCATTCCTTCATTCAAGTAGTTTTTCAACCATTTATTGAAATTGATTGCCGGAATAATCCAGCTAATTTTGAAGTTGTAGGCCATTCAGCTACAACATTTGTCAACTTCCCTTTACATAAAAAGCGTGAGTTCAGCTATAGCCTTGCCGGAATGGTGCGGCTATTTTTGTATCTGTATCAGTCCAACTAAAAAAGCTGGTAAATAGAGGAATTCAATAAATGTATTTCAGTCAATTAAAACGTCGCAAAGGTACATCGGAAGCGGATTTCAGAAAATACAACGAAGAGGTTTACCATCTGCTGGCAACAACAATAAAATAATCAAAATGAAACCGGGAACTATACTTACAGGCAGTAATTTAATTCGGAAAGTATTTCTGTCCGACTTTTCGGTGGCTGCTGAGACATTAGATTCCTTACTGAAATCTGAACCGGAAATTATAACAAATTTTCTCGCTCCGGCCACTCAAAAGAGAATTTTAAGCCACAATTCTCCACTTATTGATTTTGATCCTGTTACACTCGTTTCCTCCCAAAATTTGTACGACACCCACAACGCTATGTCAAACATGAAAGGTAAAAGAATAAAAACAAATATAAGAGTAAGAAGCATAAAACCAGAGCATTGCTTCAAAGAGCTTGAAATACCATCTTTTGAAGGAAGACCCTGGGACGAGGAGTTATATATTTCCCGAATAGCTACCCTCAGCATGATGGAAGATGCTGTGGAAGCAAAAACCTCACTTGAGACAACAAATAAGAAGTTGCTCGCTGAGATAGCAGAACGTACACGGTCAGAAAAAATACAGCAGGTTCTATATACCATTTCAGATGCTGTGCTAACCACCCGTAATGAAGAGGAACTGTTCGGGATTTTTAAAGATCAACTCGGAACTTTGCTTGATACTACCAATTTCTACATTGCATTTTACGATGAGGATACCGGAATGATTTCAACCGCCAATGCCAGCGATGAGAACGATACATTCGACACCTGGCCGGCAGAAAAATCGCTTACCGGGCTTGTAATTCAACAAAACAAACCTCTGCTTGTAACAATTGATGACATTAACGAACTGAATAAAAAAGGTATTATAGAATTAATTGGTACACCGGCAAAAGTCTGGCTCGGCGTTCCGCTCGAAGCCGATGGAAAAGCAACCGGAGCTTTTGTGATTCAAAACTACACCGATTGTAACGCATATTCCGCTAAAGATGTGGATATGCTTGAGTTTATTTCGAACCAGATAAGCATTTCGATACAACGAAAAAAAGCTGTACAGGATCTCACTGCAGCACTTAAAAAAGCGGAGGAAAATGACCGTTTGAAAACTGCATTCCTGAATAACATTTCCCATGAAATCCGTACTCCAATGAATGCGATTATCGGTTTCGCCGGATTTTTGAACGAACCTGGCCTGGACCAGTCAGAGAGACAGGAATATACTGACATAATATGCAAAGCCAGTAAGCAATTGCTTTCCATTATTGATGATATTATTAATATTTCGACAGTTGAAGCCGGACAGGAAGTATACAGGCCTAAGGAAACCAATATTAATTCGATGCTTCGGACCCTGCTCAGGCAGTTCAGAGTAAAATTGCCAAAAAATGATGTACAGTTTAATTTATCAGCTCCACTGCCCGAAGAGTATTCCAACATAATAACTGACGAAACCAAGTTATTGCAGATTATTACAAATCTGCTTAACAATGCATATAAATTCACAAGTCACGGACATATCTCATTTGGGTATAACCTGAATAGTGATAACCTCGAATTTTATGTAAAAGATACCGGGATTGGAATTGATGAAAGTTTGCACCAAGCTATTTTCGATCGCTTCCGACAGGCAAACAGCTCCATTTCGCGTGATTACGGAGGAACCGGGTTGGGCTTATCCATTTCCAAAGCCTATGTGGAATTGCTAGGTGGCAGGATATGGTTGGATTCGAAACCAGGAGAAGGAACAAGTTTCTATTTCTCAATTCCTTATAATCCTGTTAACGCTGAGCATATACTAAAAAGTGCGATTCCTGAACAGGAAACAACTGAGTCGTTCAGCCGGTTGAAAATTCTTATAGCTGAGGACGAAAAATTTAATTATCTCCTTCTCAAGGAAATATTTAAAGGAATGAATGCCACTATTATCTGGACTGTAAATGGAATGGAAGCAGTAAATGTATGCAAAACCACACCAGATATTGACCTCGTACTCATGGACATGAAAATGCCTGTAATGGATGGTTTTGAAGCAACCATTCAACTAAAAAAGCTCTTTCCCGATTTACCTGTTATTGCTCAATCGGCCTATGCAAGTGAAAAAGACCGTATAAAAATACTCGAATGCGGATGCGACGACCTGATAACAAAACCATTTGATGTAAAACTCTTGAAATCAACGTTCAATAAATATTTCGAATCAAAAAAAATCTCTGATAAAGCCGGAATACATTAATACAAAATCCTTTGCTAAAAAAATGAACCTGCACTATTGAAAAGTAAACAATTTCCACAACAGTAACACACACACACATACACGCACACATCTCCGATTACTAATATAAGCGATCATGAAAACACGGATTCTAATATTGCTCATTGCACTTTTACTTACAAATGTAAAACTCGAAGCAGCTTATTATTCATACTTAGCCTATTCCATTACCCAGCCTGATAACAAAGAAGTAAAATGCTTTGTTTCGGGCGATGAATTTTACAACTGGCTGCACGATCAGGATGGCTATACCATTATTCAGGCAGCTGATGGATATTATTATTATGGTATTTCGGACGGTACAACAGTACAACCAAGTAAATTTAAAGCAGGTGAAGCAAACCCTTCCCTGGCCGGTCTTGAAAAATGGGTTAAAATCTCAGAAACAGAATATAAAACACGAAGAACCAGTTTCGAACAGGCACCAGCATCGCCCAATCGGGCTCCAAGTGCCGGAACATTGAATAACATCGTTGTTTATATCCGGTTTTCCGACGATACTGAATTTACTAACACCAGGCAGTATTTTGATGATAAATTTAATCTGGTTACAGGCGTTTCGCTGCTTTCGTATTACTCAGAAGTATCGTACAACCAGCTTAGCATACCCTCCACACACTATCCCGAGTGTGCCATGACGACTAACCTGTCGTACACTGACAACCATCAGCGTAATTATTTCCAACCTTATAATGCCACTACCAACCCTGCCGGATACGCCAACGAAAGTGAGCGCACCATCCGTGAACACACATTGCTGAATGATGCCATTACCTGGATAAATCTGAACTCGCCGGTACCGGCAGGTCTTAATATTGATGGCGACAACGACGGGAATGCCGACAATGTATGTTTCAACATACGTGGTAGCAATGGTGCCTGGTCGTCGTTGTTATGGGCACATAGCTGGTCGTTGTTTTCGTATAATACCTATATAAACGGCAAACGTGTCTGGAAGTACACTTTTCAGCCCGAAACACAGCTCGATGTTAAAACACTGTGTCACGAAATGTTTCATGCCCTTGGCGCTCCTGATCTGTATCACTACAGCAGCAACGGGATACAACCGGCTCAATCGTGGGATTTGATGGAACAAGGTTTTGGCCATATGGGAGCATATATGAAATGGCGATATTCCAACTACTCATGGATTACTTCCATTCCCGAAATCACCAGTACAGGAACTTACACATTAAATCCGCTGTCGTCAGCAACCAACAATTGTTTTAAAATAAAATCGCCTAATTCGCTCACTGAGTTTTTTATAGTAGAATATCGCAAAAAAACAGGCACCTACGAAGTAAATGTTCCCGGGTCGGGATTAATAGTTTATCGTATAAATTCAAGCTATTATGGCAATGCCTATGGTCCGCCCGACGAAGTATATATTTATCGTCCGAATGGCACCATAACGTCCAATGGTAACCCATCACAGGCTTTTTACTCATCTACCTCCGGACGAACCGGAATTAACGACACTACCAATCCCTGTAGTTTCCTGCAAAGTGGAAATGCCGGAGGTTTAAATATTTCGGGAATAACCGAAGCAGGATCAACCATTTCGTTTACAGTTACAATTAACACCGTCGAAGATCCGCTGAGTTTTACTGCAATGGCGTCAGGAACTTCGGAAATTGATTTGCAATGGCAAAAAAACACCAGCAACAATAACATAATGCTTGCTGTTAGCAATACCTCTGTTTTTGGGAATCCGTTAGCCGGTTCAACTTACTCCAACGGATCAGTTATACCGGGAGGAGGAACTGTAATCTACAACGGATCAGCTGCTGAATTTGTCCACAGCGGACTTAACACATCAACTACTTATTATTACAAACTTTATTCAGTTAGTCCTGAAAACAACTATTCGTTTGGATTAACACAAAATGCAACCACTTTTTGCAATACAAACAACTTACCCTATTCTTCTGACTTCCCTTCGCAGGTTTTACCATCATGCTGGGCAACACAACAAAGTCCGAATGCAACAAACAACTGGGTTGTTTCCAACAGTACTATGGCCGGTGGATCGGGTTTCGAAATGAAATCGACGTATCAATCGGCTAATCCGGCTATTACACGACTCGTAATACTTCCATTAAACACGTTGGGAATGACCCAGTTAAATTTATCTTTTATTCATAAACTCGACGACTATGCGCCAGGAGCAACTCTGCGTATACAATCGAGTACTGATGGTGTAAACTGGACTAACGAAGCCTGGATGCTGGCTACTGCTTCCAACTCCAATATAGGGCCCGAAACGGTTAACACAATCATTACCAGTAACCTGAATTCAGAATATACCTATATCGCTTTTACCATTGAAGGCAACCATTTCCAGTTTGATTACTGGTATATTGATAATGTTTCGATAACTAATGCTGGCAGTCAGTCGTATAGTATTGCAACAAATGTAAATCCGGTTATTGCCGGAACAGCCACAGGAAGTGGAACCTATATTACAGGCCAGGCAGTTGCAGTTGTAGCTTTGCCCAACGTGGGATGGAATTTCCTTAACTGGACCGAGAACGGAGTTACGGTTTGCAGCGAAGCATCGTATTCGTTTACGGCAGCCGCCAACCGCCAGTTGCAGGCAGAATTCAGCATGAACCAGGTAAGCATTTCGACCAATGCCAATCCAGTTTCCGGGGGTACAATTACAGGAGGCGGAACATACCAGGTTAGCATGCCGGTAACACTTGTTGCTCAGCCAAACGAAGGATACCAGTTTATTTCGTGGACTGAGAGCGGAATAGTGATTTCCACTTCGCCAACTTATAGCTTTACAGCAATAGCAAGCCGCTGTATGACTGCGAATTTCGAAGTGCAGCAATTTACCATCCATACAGCAAGTGTGCCCGAATCGGGCGGAACCACCTCTGGAGACGGAATATTTACGTATCATGAACTTGTAACCGTTATTGCAACAGTTAATCCTGAATGGGAATTTGCCGGCTGGTACGAAAACGGTATTTTAATTTCGGCAAATGAAGTTTACACTTTCGCAGCAGCATCTGACAGGAACCTCGAAGCTAATTTCACAGTTTCGGCATTCACCATTTCGTTAAGTGCAAGTCCCGATAATGGAGGAACTGTTTCGGGCGGCGGAGTTTTTACTGCCGGATGCCAGGTAACAGCCATTGCCAATGCTGCTGCGGATTGGACTTTTATAAACTGGACTGAATCGGGAGAGGAAGTATCAACGGAACCTCAATTTATATTTACGGTTGACTGCAACCGAAATCTTCAGGCAAATTTCCTGCCTGTTTACGAAATATCGGCCACCGACCTCCCGACAACATCGGGATATACTACCGGAAGTGGTTTGTATATTGAAGGCGACACCGTAACACTTACCGCTTATGCCAACGATGGATATACTTTTACCGGCTGGACCGAAAACAACATACGTATTTCAGGCGAATCAGTATATCAGTTTATTGCTTCTGAAAACAGGATACTCGTTGCAAATTTCCTCAATACGGTTGGTTTGAATGAAACAGCTGCATCAGGCATTATTGTATACCCAAATCCCAGCAGTGGAATAGTTCACATCAGCCAAAGCGGTACAAGCGAAAGTACTCTTTTAGAGCAAATTGAAGTTTTTAACAGCTTTGGTAAAATGGTTTTAAGCCAGCAGCCCGAAACTTCAGCCGGTACTACCGATGTTGACCTTCAAGGTATGGCACCAGGAACATACATCATGCGTTTAGCTTTGAAAAACGAAGAAACACAAGTGATAAAAATTGTACTAAAGCAATGATAAGGTAAAACCTGAATAAAATTAACAGCTATCAGGATTTAGCGATAAAGAAGCAATCCTGCGAGCAAATGCGCAGAAAGGATTTTTATCCGGATGTTGGTTTTCAATCGAAGAAAATTCTTCATATGCTGGCAATGTATGATTTAAGAAATTACGGACAAGTATTTCGTTTGAAATCAAGACAAAGTTTCATTTAAAAATCAATATAATTCAAGTATGTAGAATAAAAACCATGCGTCATGAATATCCTTTTAATTACACTAATTGTGACAGTACTAACAGCGCTGTGTTTTGGAGGAAAAATTTACAGACATTTCCATAGAACGATCAAACAACAGTTGCGGAAACCGGAATAAAAAAATAGTGCCAGGGATTGTTAGTTTATCTTAAATAAAGTTCTGCCCCAGGTGATCTTAAAATATTCCAAAAGTAAAAATCAGCCTGAAGAAGAATGTTTGCGTTTTAATTTTCATATTCCCTTTCAGTTTGTTTTTTGGTTCGAAGGTGTCCTGGCAGAGTGGTTAAGCTGCCAGGCACTTTTTTTATGCCCGATAGTTCGAAGCTCAATCACAAAGAAATATGGAACTGAATTAATAACTCTTACATGTTTGCAGCTATTTAAACGACAGAATTTAAGTGCTAACAGCTACATGATTTTTTTTGCATAACTGATACGGAATCTGTTCATAATTATCTATCTTTGTTAAATATAAACCGTAAAACCTTTAAACTGATGCACCTTTCATACGGGAACTATCAGTACAATGTTCTATTTTGTAAACAAATATTTTACCTATCCGGGCAAGCGAAACAGGAAAATCACAAACAAATAAACAATATTTATGATTTGGTATGCAAGAGTATTCAGGAGATGTTTCACTTTCAGCGGAAGATCAAGCAGATTGGAATACATGATGTTCAACTTATTTAATCTGATGATTATGGCAATTTTATTCATTACCGACTTTCTCACCAGCCTTTTAGTACCCGCACTTCCTTTTGGGATAGTAACAGCAATTTACCTGCTTTTGCTTTTTATACCTTTTTTGTCGGCTACCTTAAGACGTATGCACGATGCTGGCAAAAGAGGATGGCAATTGATAATATTACCTATACCGGTTATTGGTATTATATGGCTTATCGATTTAATATTGAGTGATGGCGAGCCATACCGGAATATATACGGCCCCGAATTAAAAGAATTCTAGTTTTTCTTTGATTCTCCCAGCCTGGAGGCATATAAAAGCTGAATCCCTCTGGAGAATAGCATTTCAAGCACAAAAAGGAAAGATATTGCCGATGTGAACCTCACCCCCTGCCCCCTCTCCTTATAAAAAGAGTGGGAGGTGGATACAGGTTGGGCTATTGCCATAATAAGAATATGCGTGTTTTTTTTTGCAGAATATTTGAAGGAAGTTTTTTAAATATCGAATAATGAACAAGGAATAATGAATTTCGAAGTTATGAAGCGATTGAGTTGTTACCTTCAATATTATTTATACGATTTCCAACTTATGCTAAAATCAGGAACTTTATTTTTCAAATCCTTATTTCTCGTTTTTACTTCATTATTACTCGCTTCGCTCGTGAGATCGCTCCGCTAAGTTCGAAATTCCTTGTTCGATACTTGAGCTAAGCCGAAGCGTTCATTATTCTAATCCTTTTTGGTTCTGGATTGTCCCTGTTAGGTTTTGAGAACATCCTATATGCGGGATAATCTCTTACTCTGCTTGAAACTGTTCGGTATCAGTTTCAGCCCGGATGCCATACATTTTTCTTCCCGCATACGCCAACGCCAGCATAAAAAGAAATATATTCCCACTGCCGACCTCACCCCCTGCCCCCTCTCCTGGAAAAAGGAGAGGGGGTGAGTACGGGATGGGTTAGCTTTGAGAGCATCCTTTATTTGCTGGATAATCATTTACTATGATTGCATTTGTCCGGTATCAACTTTAATCCGATTGCTATACATTTTCCTTCCCGCATACGCCAACGCCAGAATAAAAAGGAAGATATTGCCACTGCCTATAGGAGCGCCGCCGTTATTTCCACCGACCTGGGTGTTATTTCCTGTTGCAGGTGTACCACCGCCATTAGGATGAGGCGGAGTTTGGGCACTCAGAAAACTTACTGATGTAATAATTGCTATTAGTATAAGGGAACGGATTAGGTGTTTCATGTTATTTTTGTTTGAAGGGTTTGATTTTGTTTGAAGGGTTTGAAGGGTTCAATGCTTCGCATTCAATGCCTGCAGCGTTCAAGAGTTCAATGCCTGCGGCGTTCAATGTTTCACATTCAATGGTTTCAGAATTCAGCACAATTCCAAAATTTTATTGAATAAACACCTTCCTTACAACAGTATTGTTTTTTGTTATCACTTTAACAATATAATTGCCTGTATTTTGCAGACCGATTTCATTCATTCCAACCGATGATGGTTTTGAGGAAATCAACTGACCGGCAATGTTGTAGATATAAACATCGCCTTTAACATTTTCGCCCAGGTTGATGTAAACTGTTTTCTGGTAGCTGTAAATAGTTACATTTTCAGCCTGGTTTTCGGGAACGGATAATGCGCTGAAGTGAAGCTTGAAACGTTGCTCATTATCTCCGGCCGTGAAGTTGAAAGTATAAGGCTTGGCAGACAGCTCGGTAAAAATACCGGTTTTGGTATCTTCGAGTGCAACGAACTGCAAGTCGATAATTTCGGTGGCCGCAATGGTGTAGGTGCCGGTTGCACCAGCCTTTACTCCGACAGCTACTGTATTGGTTTCGGGAAGAGAATTGATAGATAATGGAATATTGCCTAAGGTGTAAATTTGGGGTGCTTCGGCAACATCGCCAAAAAACTTGTATGCATCGTAATCGCCATCAAATTCAGCTGAAGATTCAGGGAGGAATCGCAGTACGGCTTCGTCTTTATAGCCGTTGCCTGAAACCTGAAGACGGATAAAATTGGAAACCGTTTCAGAATGTTTAAAAAATGTAGTGGTGTTGTGAACACGAACAGCATTAGTCATTGCCAGCGATCCTGCAGCGCTTGCCTGTACAAAAAAACCCTGGCCGGGAGCTATGTACCGGCTGCCTCCGTTAGCACCGGCACTACCAACATAACTAGCCCAGGTTGCTGCGTTTACATGGATATAGGTTGCTGCATATACATTTGTCTTTGTCCAGCCCGCTGCATCCCAGTCGATGCTGGAAGGATATGGATTACCTACCAGGTTCCAGCCATTACCAACACCGGAGTATGTGGTGCTGAAACTTTGAGTACCTGCATTCAGCGTTCCCGAATAAATGGTAGTAAATCCCGAAGCATCACCCCACAACGCGTATCCTTTCATAGGCGTAAGCGGATCAGTGGTTGGGATAATATCAGTATAAACGTTGGTGCTTTCGGTATGTGTTTGCAGGTATTTCCCTAAAAACGTATTTGAAATTGCATCCGATATCGGTGGGGAAATCAAATGCCATTCGTTTGCCGCAATGGCTCGTTCAACTTTAGCGGCAACACCAGTTGTATTGTTTAAGAGCGAACCGCCAGAATGGATAACCAGACCGGAGTTTCCGGCATTGTTGGTCAGTGTTCCGTTTATTGTAAGAGCCTTGCCGGCATCAATTGTAAGCTCTGATCCCGAAGCAATAGTAAGGTTATTGCAAATGGATGGGGAACCTGGTACTGATGTTATATGTGGCTGGTTTGAAGGCGCCGAAGGGATAATCACGTTAGAAGAGGCTATAGGAACAATAATAAAACTCCAGTTTCCGGCAGTGCTCCAGTTGGTGCTGCTGGCTCCGGTCCACGTAAATGAAGCGGCCTGTTCCCATGCCCCCATTTCGGGGGGTGCAGCTCTTGTTGCGCCGGTAAAGTCGGTAATAATCCCTGTGCCTGAAATACCCGGTAAGGATGCTGATGGAATGTAATTGGAGGCCGTTGTTCCTCCGGCACTGGCAAATACAGGATTCATCGACGAACTGCCAACATCCAATCCTGCAATCAATGGCACCGTTGTAACATCTGAATTATTGTAACGACCCAATACCCCGCCGGTTCCAGGCGCATAATAATCGTTATAACCAAGTGTTAATGAAGTAGTGACACTGTAATTAAACCATGCCGCATAATGTTTTCCCGTTGCCCCACTATTCGACCGTGCATTGCTGAAAATATTATTCCTGAAATTCCGGGTATTGGTAGTTACCTCACTGTACAGTGCGTATGAATTGCTTGCGCCCGATGTTGGTACTCCGCTTAGATAAACTGTATTAAAATACAAGTTGTTGTTATTGGATGCGGCACCTGTTTCATAAATACCATAGTGCGTTCCATCGATGGAGGTTCCGCCAATAGATCCCAGACTGATGATGTTATTTGAATAGGTAGTAGCGCCTGCAATAATCCTGATTCCATAAATACTTGCCCCTGTACTACCTGAACTCACCTTCAAACTATGAATAAAGTTTTGATTAACCGTGCTGGCTGTTGTACCTCCCATGTAATACAAACCAATTACCCCTCCGGTAAAGGATGGGAATGTATTAGAAAGGTTGTAAATGGTGTTGCCGGTAATGGTTTGTAATTTTGCACTTACATTTTCGAATACGATACCTCCTACCGATACTGATGCTTCGTCCCATAAAGTAAGCGTATTATTGGCATTGGCAATGGTAAGATCGCGAACCGTATTGTTAGTAATGGTATTCGTTCCGCTTGAACCTACATATATACCCCAAATGTAACCGGTTGTACCGGCGGTTGCATTGGTGGTAGCATTGGTCATCTTTGAGACAGTATTGCCCGAAAGGGTTGTGGTTCCAAAGCATGCACTGTATATCCCGCAAACTTTTTGCGTTGAACCCGAAGAAGCAGAGGATGCATTGATGCTGTTGGATGTGCTTGCATCAGTGCTGCCAATCGTATTGTTGCTAATGTTTGTTATTCCTCCTCCGAATTTATAAATTCCGTAAATATTCGCTGAATTAGTATTAACAAGTGTATATGAAGTGGTAATTGAGCCTATGGTATTATTTTGACAATCAACATTACCATCACTTACAATATTGATGCCCTTTACGTTTGCACCGTTTGCTTCTCCGGTATAAGTAATAGAACCATTTCCGGTTGCTTCACCAATAATATTGCCTGTGGCAGTGCCAATATTAACACGCCCACTACCTGCAGCCATATTTATTCCAACCCAGGAACCATTGCCTGAATTAGACCAATTAAAGTTTTTAATGGTATTACCCTGAACATTGCTGGCTGTTGCTGAGCCTACTGTCATCCAAATACCATAAAAAGTATTATCTGTCGCATTTGTTTTTGTCCACTTAGATCCACCACATTCCGCTGCACTTCCACCAATATAATTTCCTGTTAGCGTGAAATTTATCCCGTCTATGTTGTTGATAATAATACAATGATAAATTACATTTGCCGTAGGTGTAAACGAGGTCGTTTCGTAGAAACTGTTTCCTGTAATTGTCCAGGCTGAGGTAAAGTATCCAAGATATATACCAGACGATGAATTTCCCCTGTTGAAAAAATTATAAATGTTGTTATTACTGATGGTGTTGCCGCTGTTAAAGCCTGCTACGGTCCCCAATGAGTATATGGCGCTTAAAGGCCTGTTGGCATCTGCAGCATTTGTAATATTATTATGATCGATCGTGTTGTTGCTATTGCCTGATGTTCCTGAAGTAGTGCTGAAAAAGATAATTCCACAGCCACCAGCGGTTTCAGACCCTTTAATGGTGCAATACTTTACAGCATTACCTGTAGCATCATTGATAAACCTTATGGTGGAAGTGCCGCCAGTTGCTGATGTACTGGCATTGCTGATGACAAGGTCTGTTGCACCAGTTTGGTTCACCCTTCCGTCGATGGTTACATTATCGGCACCGTTCAAATCAATAAGGGGTGCGGCAAGATCTCCACTGATGGATAAACCACTAACAGTGGGATATAAAAGCACAGAAGTGTAAATTGCCGAACCACTTCCGCTGGCGTTTAACACAGCAGAAGCCGTTTCGGTTGTATTTGCGTCGATTTTAACTTGAATAAATCCGCTATGAGTTCCTGCATTAATTGCATTAAAAGCTTGGTTTAAGGTATTATAACTGCCGGCTGTTGTGCCTGCAGTTGCAGTAACTGTAATTTTAGCTGTAGCATCCACTAAAACTCCAGTTGTATTTCCAATAGAATTCAAAGTTAAATTAGCATTCTGATTTGAAGCACTCATGATTGTTGCTCCATTAAGAGCAATAGAAGTTCCAACAACAATACCATCTGGATCTGCATTGCCACTAACAACTACGTATCTGAAAACTAAAGCAGAAGTGCCTGTTCCACTCATATATGCAGCAGCTACTGTGCCGCCTGTATTTAAAGTAACAGGAATTGAAGGTGTACCACCTGCAACATTAACTGCTACGCTGAAATTAACTGTAAAATCAAGATTTTGATTTGCACTATAAGTACCATTTACAGGAACGAAAACTGATGTAACGACCGGAGAAGTTACAGGTATATCTGATGCTACCCAGTTAGATGTTGTACCAGTAAGTGTAAAATTTTGAAGAGTTCCATTGTTGTTTCCCTTGACATCGGGTAGAGTTGTAATTCCAGTGTTATTTGCACCTGCAGTACCTTGATTGAACTTATAATATGCCAATAAACCGATTTCTGTACCGGATAGCGGTGCAGTCATATTGCTATAAATTTCAGCTTGAGTACGGACAATGTTCCAGATGCGGACTTCATCAATTTTACCTTTAAAATACTCAGTATAAGAGTTTCCAATATAATCTGGCAGAACTGCTGCATTTGGTGTTTTCCCTGAGGCACATGCAGATGTTTTCATTAAGCTACCATTTACGTAAACTAAATAATTTGTTCCGTTGAAAGTTACCGCAACATGGTTCCAGGTATTAATTGTAAGTACATCGCCAGTTTCATCGTTATACCAGACAGTTCCATTTCCAAATCCAAAATGAATTTTTTTACCGTATTGATATACACTGGGGTGGCGCGGGTAATCATGGGGTGTATAGGTTCCTAAAATGGCACTGTATCTTGTTGTGGAGGCATCGGTCGGGTAGATCCACATTTCCTGCGTGAAAGTTGTTCCGTAAGAAACTTGGTTACTTAAGGATACATAGTCATTGGTGCCATCAAAATCAAGTGCATTGCCCCATTGCTGTGCGAAAATTCCGGAGCTGAAAAAAGTAAAAGTCAGTAGAAATGCTAGGTAGATTTTTTTCATAAATTCAAATGTTTTAGAAATTATTAAAATGCAGGATGATCCGGAAGCCGACAGCTAAACCTGTTACCATTTTATATGTCGGATTAAACTAATTGTTTATGTCATTTTATATTATTACGGAGAAAAGTAGAAAACACACATTGTATCATCCACTGATGGTAATAAAGTAAGGTAGACAGCAAAGATATATAGCTTACAACTAAAAGTTTGTAGCTGAAAGCACCAAAATAGTGTAGTAGAAATCGCTACAATACCTTATTGAATATAGCAATTTCACAATGCTACAGAAAAGCCTGAGCACGAATCTGTTTCTCACTCCGGCAGTTCCTGAGTTGATTTCAAAATTTGTATCAAACTTTATCTGATTCAGGTTCTGTTGCTTCTGGTAAGTGTTCTTCCCTGCATAATGAAGAGTTTGATTGGTTTGAAACGCTTCAACTTTGTTCAATGTGTCAATTCCAGGGTTCAAATGCTGTAGCGAAGCGGAAGTGGCGCTATGCGCCATTCAATGGTTCGCGTTAAAGGGTTCAAATATACGACCTGCCGTCGTGCCGGCGTCCAGTCGTTCCGTCGTCCAGTCGTGCCGTCGTGCAGTCGTGCCGTCGTCCAGTCGTGCCATCGTGCCTTACAAAAAAAGGCTTGTAGCGATTTCAGCTACATCAATTGTACCAGATAAGTGACAATAAAAAAGCAACATCCGCTACAGCCAAAGCGCTCCTCAAAGGTTATTTTTACCCTTAAGCATTCCTGAATCCTTATTATAAAAGGTAAGGCGTTTTATGGTGCCTATCGTACTACTCAATATCTATCACAACTACTTATAGTTCATTTACTTAGACTTAACCAAACAAACCGGATAATGAAAACAAACTTACGCAGTACAACTTATCATAATACCGAATCATCAGCCACCGATGCAGGGTATATGTCATTTATAAAAGAAGGCTTTATAAAAA